>CAMXAS010000099.1 GCA_947179195.1 uncultured Bacteroidales bacterium | reverse complement strand
TTTTATATCGGCGGCATCGGCGAAATCGCGATTCACAACCGCCTTCAGACCGAAGCCGGCATGGCCGTCACCTACGGAAAATTCCTTCAAAGCGTTTCGGCGCGTTGACGCAAGGCTTCGTAGAGCAGAATGCCGTTGGCCACAGAGACGTTGAGCGACTCGATTTGACCCGCCATCGGGATACGCGCGCGGGCATCGCTGAGTTTGAGGAATTCGGGGCTGACCCCGTCTTCTTCCGACCCCAGGATAAAGGCCGTCGGTTCCTTGTAAGAGATTTCGGTATAGGGCGTACTGCCCTTTTCCGTCACCGCCACGATTTTAAGGCCGGAAGCCTTTAAGAAATGGATGGCCGTCTTGAGATTGGCCTCGCGGCAGACCGGTACCGTGAGCAACGCGCCGGCAGAAGCCTTGAGCGCGTCCTCGTTCATGGCCGCCGCGTGATGCGCCGGAATGATGACGGCATCCACACCCGCCCCCTCGGCCGTGCGCACCATGGCGCCGAAATTACGCACGTCGGTGATGCGGTCGAAAATCAGCACGAGCGGCACGCGGCCGGCCTCGTACACCTGCGGCAACACGGCGTCTATCGACTGGAACGGCACGGGCGAGATATAGGCGGCCACGCCCTGATGGTTGGCCTGCGGAAACAGCCGTTGCAAGGCTTCGGCCGGCAGGTATTGCACGGGGCAGGCCCGTTCGCGCACCGCGTTCATAAGTTCCTGCGCCAACTCGCCTTTGAGGCCTTTCTGCACCAATATTTTCTCAATATCCTTGCCGCTCCTGACGGCTTCCATCACCGGGCGCAAGCCATAGACGACGCGCCGTTCTCTCGTTTCTTTCATAACCATAGATTCGATTTGCAAGTTTACGCATTTTATGCGGAAAATACTATCTTTGTAACTTTGAACGCTTTGAAAAGAATCGCTTTCCATACGCTGGGCTGCAAGCTCAATTTCGCCGAAAGTTCGGCCCTGGCCAAACGCTTCGAACAGGCCGGCTGCACGATTGTACCGACCGACGAGGCGGCCGACCTCTATGTCATCAACACCTGTACGGTGACGGCCGATGCCGAAAAGAAATGCCGCCAATTCATCCACCGCGTCCATCGCCGGCACCCGCAGGCCGAAATCGCGGTAACCGGCTGTTTTGCGGAACTGCGCGGCGAGGAAATCCGCGCGATGGAGGGCGTGACCTATGTGTTGGGCACGGCCGACAAGACGCAACTCATCGATATGGTGAACCGGCAGGCGGCCGCGCGCCCCGACGCCCAAACCTCCGCCGGCTTCACGCCGATTCACTCCGCCATCGGGCGCACGCGCTCGTTTTTCAAGGTGCAGGACGGCTGCGACAACTTCTGTTCTTACTGCGCCATCCCTTACGCGCGCGGCCGCAGCCGCAGCGCCGGTATCGCGCAGACCGTGGAGGCGGCCGGACGCATCGCGGCCGAGGGTTACAAGGAAGTCGTCTTTACGGGTGTCAACATCGGGGATTTCGGCCGCAAGAACGGCGAACGCTTCGTCGATTTGTTGCGGGCGTTGCTGAACATCGACGGCATCGTGCGCTGGCGGCTGTCTTCCATAGAGCCGGACTTGCTCGACAGCGAAATCATCGAACTCGTGGCGGCCGAGCCCAAACTCATGCCGCATTTCCATATCCCGTTGCAGGCCGGCTCGGACGCCGTGCTCCACGCCATGCGCCGCCGCTACGATACGGCTTTCTTCGCACGCAAGGTGGAAGAAATACGCCGCCACCTGCCCCATGCCTTTATCGCGGCCGACGTCATCGCCGGCTTCCCCTCCGAAACCGCGGCCGATTTCGAAGACGGCTACCGTTTCATCGAATCGCTGCCGATTTCGGCCCTGCACGTGTTTTCGTATTCGGCCCGTCCGGAGGCCGCGGCCTACCGCATGACCAACGCCTATGCGCCCGCCGAGAAGGAGGAACGTAGCCGCCGGCTCCACCGGCTGTCGGACGCCAAGAAAGCCGCCTTCTACGAACGGTTCGCGGGGCAGACCGCCGCCGTGCTGTGGGAATCCGAACGCTTGGGCGACGAAATGTTGGGCTATACCGAGAACTACCTGCGCGTGGCCGCCCCCTACGACGCCACCAAAATCAATACGCTGGAAACCGTCCGCTTGGACACGTCCTACCTACACCCCGACAAAGACCGCATCATGACGGTTCAAACACCATCGCCATGCAAGTAACGATAGACGAACAATCGGGTTTCTGTTTCGGCGTCGTGTCGGCCATCAAAGCCGCCGAAGCCCAGCTCTGTCACCAGCCGGACGGCTTGTACTGCCTCGGGCATATCGTGCACAACAGCCGCGAGGTGGAACGCCTCTCCGCCCTCGGCCTTAAAGTCATCGACGACGAGGCTTTCCGCAACCTGCACGACGTGAAGGTGCTGATCCGGGCGCACGGCGAGCCGCCCGAAACCTACCGCATCGCCGAAGCAAACCGCATCGAACTTATCGACGCCACGTGCCCGATGGTGCTCAAATTGCAGGAGCGCATCAAGAAAGGCTATGCCGAAGTGGCGGCGCAGAACGGTCAGGTGCTGATTTACGGCAAGGCCGGCCATGCCGAAGTGCGCGGCTTGAACGGACAGACCGGCAACCGCGCCATCGTCATCAGCCGCTTCGAAGACGCCGTGCCGCTCCGCTACGACAAGCCCACCCGCCTCTATTCGCAGACGACGATGAACGAGGGCGACTACCTGAAACTGGCCGACTACATCCGCCGCCGTTGCGCGGAAGAGGGCGGCACGTTCGACATGGTGAACAGCATCTGCAAAAGCATGAGCGCCCGTGCCGAAAAGCTCAAACAGTTCGCCCAGGCGCACGACGCGCTCGTGTTCGTCAGCGACAAAAAGAGTTCCAACGGTCAATACCTGTACGAGATTTGCAAAACCCATAACCCGCATACGTTCTTCATTACCGAACCCAACGAATTGGACCGCGACGCCTTTGTTTCCGGCGGCTTCCGTTCGGTGGGCGTATGCGGCGCCACGTCCACGCCCATGTGGCTCATGGAGTCGGTGGCCGAAACGATAAAACAACTGCCATGTACCTGAGCCGCCTGACGCTTGCGTCTTTCAAGAACTACCGCGAGGCCGAACTGACGTTCTGCCCTAAACTGAACTGCTTTGTAGGCGACAACGGCAGCGGCAAGACCAATCTGCTCGACGCCATCCACTACCTGTCGTTTTCCAAAAGCTACTTCAACCCCACCGACGCGCAGAACATCCGGCACGGCGACGACTTCTTCGCCATACACGGCACCTACCACCATGCCGACGACACGTTTCAGGTGCACTGCACCTTCCGGCGGGGCGGCCGCAAAGTGCTTAAAATAGACCAAAAGGAATACGACCGGTTTTCGGAACACATCGGGCGCATCCCGCTCATCATGATTGCGCCGCAGGATCAGGAACTCGTTTACGGCACGGCCGAATACCGGCGCCGGTTCTTGGACAGCGTCATCGCGCAGTTCAGCCACGCCTACCTCGACCACCTCATCGCCTACAACCATGCGTTGGGACAGCGGAACCACCTGCTGAAACAGCAGCTGATCGACGCCGCGCTGCTGGACATCCTCGACACCCAACTCGCCGAACGGGGTACGGCCATCCTGCGCGAACGCCTGGCGTTCATCGAAGCCCTGCAACCCTATTTCCAAAAATATTTCAACGACATCGCCGAAGAAGCCGAAAAGCCCGGTATGCAATACCGCAGTACGGTGGGCGATCTTGACAACTACAAGGCCGCGCTGGCGGCCGCGGCCGAGAAAGACCGCATCCTGCAATATACGTCGGTGGGCATCCACCGCGACGACCTGCATCTGACCTTGGACGGTTACGCCTTGAAGAAAGTGGGTTCGCAGGGTCAACAGAAATCCTTTTTACTCTCCCTGCGGCTCGCGCAATGGGAATATATGACCGAACAGAAAGGCCTCAACCCGATTCTGTTGTTGGACGACGTGTTCGATAAGTTGGACAAGAACCGGGTTTACAAACTGCTGAAAGTCGTGGGCGAAGATAATTTCGGACAGGTCTTCATCAGCGACACCGACCCCACGCGCGTGGCCAAAATCTTCGAACTGCATCCGATAGAACACCGGCTGTTTACAGTTCCAGCGATATAATCCGCGGACGGATGCCGACGCGGAAGGGCGCGCCGTTGAAGCCGACGCCCGTATTGACGTAGAGCCGCCGCCCGTCTTCAAGTATATACATTCCCGCATCGTGCCGGTACATCCCGTGCGCGGCCGTATAGTCCTTGCCGCCGAGACGAACCCCCAACTGCATCCCGTGCGTATGCCCGGACAGACACAAGTCCACCTGCGGGTAATACGGCGCGACGACGCTGTCGAAATGCGAAGGGTCGTGCGAGAGCAAGACCGTATAGATATGCGGATAGTCGGCGCGACGGAAATCCGGTCGGAGGGCCGCCGTGTCGATGGCGCAGGCCGTTTCGGCCAAGGCCGCGTCCAAATCGCCGTACTTCGGGAAACGGTGCCCGCCGCCCCAATTCTCCACGCCCACCAAACGCAGGCTGTCGCCGCCGTGCGCGAGCCAAAGCGAACGGTTGTCGAGCAACCGCCAGCCCATGCGGGCGTAAGTATCTTTGAGCAGCCGCAGGTTCGCGGCCTTGGCCTCCTGCGTATCCCAGCCCACATAGTCGCCGTAATCGTGGTTACCCATCACGGCATAGACGCCGTCGCGCGCGTGCAGGCCCGACAAGGCGGCCGCGTGGGGCAAGAGTTCCGCCGAACCGAAATTCACGATGTCGCCGGTAAAGACAATGAGGTCGGGGTTCAAGTCCATGACCGCCCGCACGACCTTTTCCACAAAGCCCGTGCCGACAAAACTGCCGATATGGAAATCCGAAATCTGCACGATGCGGTAGCCGGCCAAGCCCGCCGGCAGACGGTCGGCCGCCTTGGCCCCCGCCTCCGCGCGCAACGGCACCCGCAACACTTGCAGGTCGAACGCGCCGAACA
>CAMXAS010000098.1 GCA_947179195.1 uncultured Bacteroidales bacterium | reverse complement strand
GTGTCGCTTTGCGGTAGGACTTTGTGCTCGAAAACAACAGGCTTGAAATAGACCATCGTCAGCACGATAAAGCATAATACGGCCACTACGTGCGGTAGCCAGAGTTTAGTCGGTATTTTCATGAAAAAACGGGTTTGCGTTGAAACTGACGCCGCGGCTTAGAGCCAGTGGCGGCGTTTGGAGAAAAAGATGAAGCCGCCCACAAACACGAGCATGAAGCCCAGGATGCCGTAAAATACCCAGGCATGCTCGGCCAACGGCAGGAATACGTTCATACCGTAAAGCCCCGTGATAAACGTAAGCGGCAGGAACAGCGTGGAGATGAACGTCATGATGCGCATGATTTCGTTGGTCTTGTTCGTCTGTAACGAGTCGAACGTTTTGGAAAGGCCTTCGATCAATTCGGCGTTGTCTTCCACCATGTCCCACATTTTTTGGTAGTAGTCCAGGATGTTGCCCCAGTAGTCTTCCATAAAGTCGCCGTTCTCGGTAAAGCCTTTGATGTCGCCCGATTCGAATTTGTGGAACAGGCGCAACTGGGGTTTGAAAATCGTATTCAGCTGGATGATGTTCCGTCGCGCAATCGAGATGCGTTCGATGGTTTGGACGGCCTTTTTGCTGAACAGGTCGCGGTTGATGAGTTCGATTTCCGCGCCGATACGCAACAAAAGCGAGTAGGAGTCCACCATAAGCCGGTTCAGAATCGTGTACAGCAGGGCGTCTGAACTGGATTTGATGAATTCGTCCTCGTCCGGGTTCTTTTCCGTGAGTTCGAAATACGATTTGAGCGCGCCGAACGACCGGGCGATGCTGATGATGTAATCCTTGCCCCAAAAGATTTTGACCTCTTTGGGTTTGAGGATTTTGTCGCGTTTGTCGAAACCGGGAAAGTGCAGGATGAGGAAGTTGTACTCGTCGTAGATGTCGATTTTGGGACGTTGATTCGTACTCCGGCAGTCCTCTATGTCCAAGGGGTGGAAATGGAAGTTGTCTTCCAAAAATTCCAAGTCCTCTTCCGTAGGGTTGACGATATGGTGCCAGCGCAAACTCCCGAAGTCAATCGTTTCAATCATAAGCCCCGCTTTTACTGCCTGTTCCTTGCTCGTTAAACACCTTGTGCACGCTGCCCGTCCGGGGATGCCGGATGAACCTGCAAATATAGTTAAAAAAAACGAAAAAAATTTTATCTTTGCAACCCGACGCGGGGTAGCCCCTATCGGACGAGAAGCATCCGGGTCGGAATTTTAAAACAGACATCGTTATGGGATATCAATTAGCCAAGATAGAAGACGCGATAGCCGATTTCAAGGCCGGCAAGTTTTTGATTGTGGTGGATGACGAAGACCGGGAAAACGAGGGCGATTTGGTCATAGCGGCCGAATTGGCCACGCCGGAGAAAATCAATTTCATGCTGTTGCACGCGCGCGGCGTGCTCTGTGCGCCGATTACGCTCTCGCGTTGCCGCGAACTGGAGTTGCCGCATCAGGTGGAGAACAATACGTCGGTATTGGGCACGCCCTTTACGGTAACCGTCGATAAGCTGGCCGGCTGTACGACCGGCGTTTCGGCCGCCGACCGCGCCGCCACGATCCGCGCCTTGGCCGACCCGAACGCCAAGCCCGCCGATTTCGGCCGCCCCGGCCATATCAACCCGCTCTATGCACAGGATTTGGGCGTGTTGCGCCGCGCGGGGCATACGGAAGCCTGCGTCGATTTGGCCCGTTTGGCCGGTCTGTATCCGGCCGCCGCGCTCATGGAAATCATGAACGAGGACGGCACGATGGCGCGTATGCCCGAATTGCAGAAACTGGCGGCTGAATACGGTATCAAAATCATTTCCATCGCCGACCTGATAGCCTACCGCATCAAGACGGAAAGTCTGGTCAAGGAAGAAGTCGTCGTCAAACTGCCGACGCATCACGGCAATTTCCAGCTGCACGCTTTTACCGAAAACAACGGCGGCACGTTGCATCTGGCCTTGGTCAAGGGCGACTGGAAAGCCGACGAGCCCATTCTCGTGCGCGTCCATTCAAGCTGCATGACAGGCGACGTCTTGGCCTCCTGCCGTTGCGACTGCGGCGAACAGTTGCACGACGCGATGGCGATGGTGGAGAAAGCCGGCAAGGGCATCGTACTCTATATGAATCAGGAAGGCCGTGGCATCGGCCTGCTCAATAAACTCAAGGCCTACAAACTGCAGGACGAGGGCAAGGACACGGTCGAAGCCAACGTTTTGCTGGGCTTCAAGCCGGACGAACGCGACTACGGCATCGGCGCGCAGATTCTGCGTGCGTTGGGCGCGCACAAGGTACGGCTCGTGACGAACAATCCGGCCAAGCGGGTGGGTTTGCAGAGTTACGGCATCGAAATCGTCGAGACCGTGCCCATCATCGAGGCGCCGAATCCCTATGACGAGGCCTACCTGCGCACGAAGCAGAACAAGATGGGGCACGACTTGCATTTGTAGGCGGTGTTCCATAAAGGCCAATCTGCTGCGTTATTATCGGGATTCGGGCTCAGTCATTTACTACAGTAAACTCCTTCGCCCTCACCCTCAATGCCTTGCATCTTGACCTCTCTGGAACACCTTGGAAGGTCAAAGGAGAGTTTAGGACTTATCGCATATCATTGACCAATACGTCGGGGTATTGCGCCGGGTCAAACGTGAAATCGCCCGGCTTGACCGGTGGATTATAGACGAAATCCGAAATCTTATAACTATAGATACGGTCTTGCGTATCGTAGAGTTCCATGCCGTCGAGTTGATGCGTGTTGTGTTGCACGAACAGGCGGATTTTCTGAAAGGGCGCGGCCAGCGTCGGTATCAAATCCACCACATCCTGTAAGCCGCCGTTTTGATTCTGCAGGCGGATGTATTTGGAACGGAACCGTTTTTCGTAATTGGCGAGCCACAGGAAAGGGTTGAGTTCATCCTGCGTCGGGTCGTAGGCTTGCAGCGTCGCTTCTTCCAAATCGGGTTGATAGACGGTCAACTGTTTGCCGTCGCACAGGAACACCGTGCCGTCAATCTGCATACGGTACGAACGTCCTTTCAGCAGGATATGGCCTTCGCCGCTTTGCGGCTTGCCCCCGGATTGGGAAACCGAATAGCGGAAATTGGCGGTCAGGCTCTTGTAGGCATTCAGCCAATGCAACAAATCGTCCATCACAGTCTGTGCCTTGACATCCGTGGCGGGTGGCGTCTGCGCCTGCACGGGGCGGGCGGTCAGCGTTAAGCCGATGGCCATAGCCCAAGCGGCAAGGGTGGTGAGGAGGGGTTTGTAAAAGGACATGGCGGGCCTTTATATACGTTAGATAATCGAACGGTCGGCGTTGAGGAGTTGTTCCAACGCCACCGGATCCTTGATGCGGACTTCGCGCGTGTTGCGTTCCAGCGGCCCCACGATGCCGGCGTCTTCCAACTGGTCGATGATGCGGCCGGCGCGGTTGTAGCCGAGCTTGAACTTGCGCTGTACGGACGAGGTGGAACCCTGCTGCGAGGACACCACAAAGCGCGCCACTTCTTCGAACAGGCTGTCGCGGTCGCCCTCCGAAAAGTCCGAACGGCCGCCTTCCTGGCCTTCTTCGGGGCAGTCGGGCAGTTCGTAGGCGTGCGGGTAGGCGCGTTGCTCGCCGATATAGTCGGTGATGCGTTCGATTTCGGGCGTATCGATATAGGCGCACTGGATGCGCACGAGTTCGTTGCCGGTCGAAAGCAGCATATCGCCGCGGCCGATGAGCTGGTCGGCGCCCGAACAGTCGAGAATCGTGCGGGAGTCGGTCTTGGAACTTACCTTGAACGCGATACGCGCCGGGAAGTTGGCTTTGATGGTACCCGTGATGATGTTGACCGACGGCCGTTGCGTGGCGATAACCAAGTGGATGCCGATGGCGCGCGCCAACTGGGCCAAACGCGCGATGGGCATTTCTATTTCCTTGCCCGCCGTCATGATGAGGTCGGCGAACTCGTCGATAATCAGGACGATATAGGGCAGGAAACGGTGGCCGTTTTCGGGGTTCAACCGCCGCGCGATGAATTTCTTGTTGTATTCCTTGATGTTTTTCGCACCCGCGTTCTTGAGCAGGTCGTAGCGCGTATCCATCTCGATGCAGAGCGAGTTGAGCGTGCGCACCACCTTGCGCGTGTCGGTGATGATGGCTTCCTCCGCATCGGGCAGTTTGGCCAGATAGTGGCGTTCAATCTTGTTGAACAGGCTCAATTCCACCTTTTTGGGATCGACCATGACGAATTTGAGCTCGGACGGATGCTTCTTGTAGAGCAGGGACGCGATGATGGCGTTGAGGCCGACCGACTTACCCTGACCCGTGGCACCGGCTACGAGCAGGTGCGGCATCTTGGCCAAATCGGTTACGAACGCCTCGTTCGATATCGTCTTGCCGAGCGCAATCGGCAGGCTGTAGTCGTCGTTTTGGAATTTCTGACAGCAAATCATGTCGCGCATCGGCACAATCTGTTTGTTTTGGTTCGGCACCTCGATGCCGATTGTACCCTTGCCGGGAATCGGCGCGATGATGCGGATGCCCAAAGCCGAAAGGCTCAGCGCGATGTCGTCTTCCAGATTCTTGATTTTGCTGATGCGGATGCCGGCGGCCGGCACGATTTCGTAAAGCGTTACGGTGGGGCCTATCGTGGCCTTGATCGTGTCTATTTTGATGCCGTAGTTCTGCAACGTCTCTACGATGCGGTTCTTGTTCGAGAGCAATTCCTCTTCCTGCACCTGTGTCTCCTGCGCGCCGAAATCTTCCAGCAAATCCAGCGTGGGGAAGCGGTAGTCGCGCAATTCGAGCGTCGGGTCGTAAGGCGTGTCAAGCCCGATATGGTTGGCCGGTGGCGTGATGGCGGCCGCGTCCGCCGTTTCGGGTTCGGCGGGCCGTTCCACGGTAAAGCCTATTTCATTGTCGGGTGTCTCCGGCGCGGCTTCGGGTTGCGGCGCGGCTTCGGCGGGCGTGGGCTCTTCCAACGGGATGTCTTCGAGGCGGATGGCGGTCGGGGTTGGCGTTGGCG
>CAMXAS010000097.1 GCA_947179195.1 uncultured Bacteroidales bacterium | reverse complement strand
CCGGTTCGGGCGTCGCTTTCGGGGCGGGCGCCACGGTCTCGACCACGTCCACAACCACATCGTCAAGCACCGCGGGTGCCAGATGCAGTTCGGCCGTCATGTCGTAAACGTCCGCCGGCAGGGGCGGCGGCACCTTTAGGCCGGTTCGCGCCGCAATCGTATCGACCATCGCGGCGTAGTAGGCCCGTTCGTCCTCATCGGCATAGCGCATAAAGCGGGTGTAGTCGTTCAGAATCCGGTCCAACAGCAACAGGCTGCAGTCCACGCCGCTCATATATTGCACATGGTTGCGGTAATAATCGTGCGCCGACAGGGCCTGCCGCTGCGCCTGCTGATACAGCCCGCGTTCGAACGCTTTTTCGGCCACGGCATAATAGGAACTGAAAATGCCCTGGTAAGCCGTATAGAGCAGGTTGCGTTCGCGGTGCGGCAGATAGAACAGCGGAAATTCGGGCAACAGCTGGCGGCGCATGGCCTCGTACAGCGTAATCGCGTCCTGATAGAGTCCGTCGGCCATCAGGTTTTCGATATAGGCCAATAATTTAAGGTAAAGCGCATCACCCAAGGCCCGCACTTTGGGATGCCAGCCCAAGGGCGGCAAGGTGGCGTTGGCATAGGCGAGGCAGGCCGTCCAGTCGCCCGTCAGCGTGGCCGTGCGTTGGAGTTGCGTCCAATGGAACAGGACGGCGCGGACGAAAAAGCGGTTGTGCGTCAAGGCCTGCGCAATGGACTTGTCGGCCTGCGCCCAGTCGGGCGTCTTGGCGTTCAAAGCCTGCAAGGCCTGTAAATAGTAGAGGCTGTCGATATACGAACGCCGGTAATCGACGGCCTGCCGTTTGGCGGCCATCAGGCGCGCCAAGTCGTCCGGAATATCCGAACCCATTTGCAGGCGGTAATAGCGGTAGCAATCGCTTTCGAGTTCCGACAGCCGGCAGTCGGTCTGCGCCAACAGCGCCAACGTCCGTATGTCGAGGCCGCGGACGGTCTCCATATAGCGTTCGTAGCGCGCTTCGGGCGTCAGGGAATCGAGGGGCAGGGCGTCCGCCGCGTTCAGCGACAGGGGTTGCGCCGTCGCCCAACCGCAAAAGCCCAAACAGAGCCATGCCGTCAAACGGAATCGGTTCAGGCGCATGGCTTCGGTCTTGGGGTTTTGGCGGTTTCCGTCCGCTCGGCCGCCTGTTCGTAGGCGTGCAGGATGCGCGTGACGATGGGGTGGCGCACGACGTCTTCGGCCGACAGTTCCACAAAGCCGATTTCAGGCACGTCGGCCAAGATTTTCAGCGCGTGCAACAGGCCGGAAGGTTGTTTTTCGGGCAAGTCAATCTGCGAGGTGTCGCCCGTGATGACGAATTTGGCCGCGCGGCCCATACGCGTCAGAAACATCTTCATCTGCATGCGCGTGGCGTTCTGCGCCTCATCCAAAATGACGAAGGCCTTGTCCAGCGTGCGGCCGCGCATAAACGCCAGCGGCGCGATTTCGATAACGCCTTCTTCCATATAACCCAACAGTTTCTGATAGGGCAGCATATCTTTGAGCGCGTCGAACAGCGGCTGCATATAGGGGTCGAGTTTCTCGCGCATATCGCCGGGCAGGAAGCCCAGGTTCTCGCCGGCTTCCACGGCGGGCCGCGTCAGGATGATGCGTTTTACCTCTTTGTTTTTCAGGGCGTTGACAGCCAAAGCCACCGCCGTATAGGTCTTGCCGCTGCCGGCCGGCCCCACGGCGAACACCATGTCTTTCGCACCCACGGCCGCCGCCAGGGCGCGTTGGCCCGCGGTCAACGCCCGGATTTGTCGTCCGCCGCTTCCGGCCACGAGGATGGCGTCGGCGGCCACCGGCGTCGGTTCGGCCGGTTCCTCCGCCTCCTGTTCGAAAATACGTTCGATATCCTTTTCCGTCAGCCGGTTCATGCGGTCGTAATGCCACAACACCAGCTTCATTTTCTGTTCGAAATCGGCCAGATGCGCCGGGTCGCCCACGGCTTTGAGCAGATGCCCCCTGAGGATGACGCGCAACTGCGGAAAATGCTTCCGGATGCCGTCCAATTTCTCTTCGGCCAAACCGAAGAGCTCCTTGGGGTCGGCCGATTGAATTTCGATAAAAGTTTCGCTCATAGGACAAAATTAACACAAATTTTGATAAATGCCCACCAAATGATTATTTTTGCAGAAAGAAGGGATTTTTCGATGTCGATTGTCACACTGCTCAGCGATTGGGGGTTGACCGACCACTATGTGGCCGCCGTCAAGGGCCGTTTGTATTGCGAATGGCCGGACGTGCGCATTGTCGATATCTCGCATCAGATTCCGCGGTATAACGACAAGATGGCCGCCTACGTGCTCAAACAGGCCTATCCGTATTTCCCGCCCGGCACCGTGCATTGTATCTGCGTCAACGACATCGCGATGCCCAAACGGCCGCATATCGTGGTTTACGAGGGCGGTCAGTATTTCATCGGGGCCGACAACGGTATCTTTCCCCAATTGTTCGACCGCAAGCCGGCGCAAGCCTGGCGCATCATGTTGCCGTCCGACAGCGAAACGGCCACGTTCCCGGCGCTCAACCTGTTCCCGATGGCGGCCGTCCATATCGCCCAGGGCGGCGACCCGGCCGAAATCGGCGAACCTTACGACTGGCAGGGGCAGAATTTCAACCTGCGTACCAATTTGGCCTACATCGACCCCGACTACGATGCGAACGGCCTGCAGGTCGGCGCCAGAATCATAGGGGAGGTCATCTACACCGACAGTTACGGCAACGGCGTCACGAATATCGGGCGGCCGTTGTTCGAAAAGGTCCGGGCCGAATTCCCGAATTTCGAAATCCGCCTGCGTTCCTACGACGCCCACCGCGGCAAACAGCCGCTCAACCGCATCAGCCGCACTTACGGCGAGGTGCCCGAAGCCGACCTCTGCGCACTGTTCCTCGACAACCAATTGCTGGAAATCTCGTTGAACCGCGCTTCGGCCGCGCAACTCATCAATCTGAAGCTCAAAGCTTCCGTCACCATCCATTTCAAAGCCTAACGCCTTTAAAGCAGCCCCATGTTCGCCATCGTCAAAAAAGAAATCCGTTCGTTCTTCGCCGGCGCTTCGGCCTACCTCATAGGGGCGGTGTTCCTCGTGCTCAACGGTTGCGTGCTGTTCGTCCTACCTACGCCCTACAACCTGTTTGACAGCGGTTTCGCGGCCATGGACGGCTTCTTCGAATGGGTGCCGCTCGTGTTCCTGTTCCTGATTCCCGCGCTCTGTATGCGCAGTTTCGCGGAGGAGAAGAAAGCCGGTACGCTCGAAAGCCTGCTCACGCGCCCCGTGTCGGAGGCGGCCATCGTGGGCGGCAAGTGGTTGGCCGTCGGGCTTTTGTTGCTGCTGTTCCTGTTGCCGGCCTTCCTGTACCGCTATTGTATGGCGGAATTGGCCACGCCGCCGGGCAACATCGACCGCGCCGCGTTTTGGGGCGCCTTGATCGGTGTATGGCTGCTCGGGTCGGTGTTCATCTCGATCGGGCTGTTCCTGTCGGCCTGCACGCGCAACCAAATGATGGCCTTCATCCTGTCGGCGGCGGCCTGCGCCGTGTTCTACTGGGGCTTCGACGCGCTTTCGCGCCTGCCGCTCTTGGGCCGTATCGATTTGCAGACGGCTTCGCTGGGCCTGCGGCATCACTATCTGTCGCTGAGCCGCGGCGTGCTCGACATCCGCGACATCGCCTATTACATCATCCTGTCGGCCATTTTCTTCGGGCTTACCGTCTGGCGCATCGCGCGGCAGAAACGCAGCCTCAAACGGCCGGCCATCCGGCTCTTGTGCGCCATCCTGCTGTTGGGCGTCACGGCCGCCGACTGGGGCGGGCGATGGGATCTGACGGCCGACAAACGCTACACGCTGTTGCCGGTATCGAAAGACATCCTCAAAAAGCACGAAACGCCCGTGCTCGTCAAGGTCTATCTGACGGGCGATTTGCCGGCCGCGTTCAAGCGCATGGAAAAGAGCCTGCGCGAACTGCTCGACGAATTCCGCCGCTACCGGCCCGACCTGCGTTACCGTTTCATCGACATCTACGACGCCGAAGCCGGCAAGCGCGACGCGCTCATCCGCGAGCTCATGGAAAAGGGCCTGCAACCCACCCAGCTTGAAGTCAAGACGAAAGAGGGCATGAACCGGCGGCTGATTTTCCCGTGCGCGGAGCTGACGATAGGCGACAAAACCCTTCCGCTCAACCTGTTGCAGCCCCAGTTGGGCCAAGACGCCCAAAGCACGCTCAACCGCAGCGTCGAAAATCTGGAACTGCAACTCATCCAGGCCATCCGGCTGTTGGAAGACCCGCCCGCGCAGCGCGTGGCCTTCCTCGAAGGGCAGGGCGAATGGCCGTTCAGCCGCACGCTGTCGGTGGGCAAGGCGCTGAGCCTGTTCTACCGCACCGAACGCTGGGCCTTCGGCGACACGACGCCGCTCGAGGCCTACGACCTGCTCATTATGGCGCGTCCCACCGAGGCCTTTTCCGATATAGAAAAATACCGCATCGACCAGTATATCATGCAGGGCGGCAAGATGTTGTGGCTCATAGACCCCAGCAACGCCCGTCTGGACTCGTTGCGCTTCAAGGAGGAGGACTTGGCCTTGCTCTATCCGCTCAACTGGGAGGAAGTGTGGTTCCGCTACGGCTTCCGTCTGCGCAACGAGGCGGTTTTGGATTTGAACGCCTGTCCGTCGCCCGTCGTGACCGGTTATATGGGCAGCCGTCCGCTCATCGAATTTATCCCGAACGTCTATCGGCCCGTGTTGATGCCGGCCGATTCGGCCGTAGGGCAGCAGATAGAGCCGCTGTGCGGCGAGTTCGTGGCCGGTATCGACACCATCGCCAACGGCCTGGTCAAGCGGCCCTGGTTGCAGACCTCGGCCTATACGCGCCGCATCCCGTTGCCGCACGTCATCTCGGCCGACCTGATGCGGGAACAGCTGGAGCCGGAGCAGTTCACGGGCGGCGTGCAGACCGTGGGCTGGTGGATAGAGGGCGTGTTTGAGTCGGCCTTCAAGGCGCG
>CAMXAS010000096.1 GCA_947179195.1 uncultured Bacteroidales bacterium | reverse complement strand
CGAAGGGCTGACGTTGCAGACTTGGCTGGAAGGCCAGGGGATGGCCGACCGCAAAGGCTTGGCCGTGGCGCGCAACGGCGCCGTCATCAGCCGCGCGCAATGGGCGGAAACCCCCTTGCAGGCCCAAGACAAACTAGTGCTTATCGGCGTCTTTTATGGAGGCTAACCACACTTCAACCACGCCGGGCATCGACCTGTTGCAGCTTTACAGCCGCGATGAACGGGTGGGGCGTATCGTGCAATGGCTATCGTCGGGTCAGCCCCGCAAGATAGCGTTGCGCAACCTGCTCGGTTCCGCCAAGTCGGTCATCGCCGCGGCCACGGCTTCGCAGTTGAAAGAAACGCAACTGTTCATCCTGTCCGACCGGGAACAGGCCGCCTATTTCTGCAACGACTTGGAGAAACTGACGGGGCAGAGCGGCTTGGAACAGGCGCAGAAGCGGGTGCTGTATTTCCCCGCCTCGTATAAGAAACCCTACGAATCGGATGAGGTCGATAACGCCAACGTGTTGTCGCGCACCGAGGTGCTGAACCGTTTGGGGCAACCCTACGACAAGACGGGTGCGCCGCTGTGGATAGTGACCTATCCGGAGGCTCTGGCCGAGAAAGTCATCACGACGCGCTGTCTGGCGGCGCATACGGTGCAGTTGCACAAGGGCGAGGCGGTCTCGCAGGATTTCCTTATCGATTTTTTGGAAGAAAACCGTTTCGAGTGGGTCGATTTCGTGGCGCAACCCGGGCAATACGCGTTGCGCGGCGGCATCATCGACGTGTTTTCGTTTGCCAACGACACGCCCTACCGTATCGAATTCGACGGCGACAAGGTCGATTCCATCCGAAGTTTCGAAGTGGGCACGCAGCTGTCCATCGCGCGGCACGACGTCATCAGCCTGTTGCCGGACTTGCAGGATAAAGTCGAGCAGAAAGAACGGATTTCGTTCCTGACGTATTTTTCGGAGAAGTCGGTGCTTTGGGTCGAAGACTTGGCCAGCCTCGTGGCCACGCAGCGGAGCGCGTTCGAGAAAGCCGAAGCCGCCTATGCCGGCTTGCAGGGCGTCGTGCCGCGCGCCCGTCCGGAAGAACTGTACCTGCGGCCCGAAGAAGCCGAACGGAGTTTTGAAAGCGCCACGGTCGTGGAATTCGGCCAAAGGTTCCATTACGCGCGCCCGGACGAGGAACTGGTGTTCGCGATGCAGTCGCAGCCCGTGTTCAACAAGAAGATGGATTGGCTCGTGCAGCATCTGCGCGAGGCCGAAGACAAGGGCTATCAGAATTTCATCCTGTCCGAGAATCCCAAGCAGATTCAGCGGTTGGAACGCATCTTCTTCGAACTCAGCACGCCGAATCCCACCGTGCGTTTCATCCCGCTCAAACTGTCGCTCAACGAGGGCTTTATCGACGACCAGGCGCGTTGGGAAGTCTTTACCGACCATCAGATTTTCGAACGCTACCACCGCTATACCGTGCAGCCGCGGCGTCAGGACAGTCAGATGCTGACGCTCAAGGAACTGTATCAACTCAAGCCGGGCGACTATATCAGCCATGTGGATCATGGCGTGGGGCGGTTCGCCGGTCTGGAAAAAGTCATGGTCAACGGCCGCGAGCAAGAGGCCATCTGCCTGATGTATAAGGACAACGATATGTTGCGCATGAGCATCCACGCGCTGCATAAGATGTCGAAGTATTCGGGCAAGGAGGGCGAACCGCCCGTGTTGAACCGCTTGGGCAGCAATGCCTGGGCCGTGACCAAGGCCAAAGCCAAACAGAAGGTCAAGGACATCGCGCGCGAGCTCATCCGGCTGTATGCGCAGCGCAAATCCTCGCAGGGCTTCGCGTTTTCGGCCGATTCGTATTTGCAGCACGAATTGGAGTCGTCGTTCTTCTACGAAGATACGCCCGACCAGTTCAAGGCCTCGGAAGACGTGAAGCGGGATATGGAGTCCACGCAGCCGATGGACCGTCTCGTATGCGGCGACGTGGGCTTCGGCAAAACGGAAGTCGCCATCAGGGCGGCCTTCAAGGCGGCCTGTGACGGCAAGCAGGTGGCCGTGCTGGTGCCGACCACGATATTGGCCTATCAACACTATAAGACGTTTAAGGAACGTTTGGGCGAACTGCCTTGCAGCGTCGATTATATCAACCGTTTCCGCACGGCCAAGGAACGCAAGGAAGTCCTGACCAAACTCAAGGACGGCCGGCTCGACATCTTGATTGGCACGCATCGGCTGTTGAGCAAGGATGTTGTTTTCAAGGATTTGGGCCTTTTAATCATCGACGAGGAACAGAAATTCGGCGTGGCGATGAAAGAAAAACTGAAGTCGCTGAAAGTCAACATCGACACGCTGACGCTGACGGCCACGCCCATCCCGCGCACGCTGCAATTCTCGCTGATGGGCGCGCGCGACCTGTCGGTCATCCAAACGCCGCCGCCCAACCGTTATCCCGTGCATACCGAAATCCACGCGTTCGACGAGGAATTTATCCGCGACGCCATCGTCTATGAACTCTCGCGCGGCGGGCAGGTCTTTTTCGTGCACCACCGCGTGCAGAACATCATGGAGGTGGCCGGAATGCTGCAACGGCTGTTACCCGACGCGCATATCGCCGTGGCGCACGGGCAGATGGAGGGCGACAAACTCGAAGAAGTGCTGCTCGGCTTTATGGAGGGCGCCTACGATATATTGGTATCCACCAAAATCGTGGAAAACGGTTTGGATATCGCGAACGCGAACACGATTATCGTGAACGAGGCGCACCAGTACGGGCTGAGCGAACTGCACCAGTTGCGGGGCCGCGTGGGCCGCTCCAACAAAAAGGCGTTCTGCTATATGTTGGCGCCGCCCGAACACCTGTTGACGCCCGAAGCCAAGCGGCGGTTGCGCGCCATCGAGGAATTTTCCGAAATCGGCGGCGGTTTCCAGGTGGCCATGCGGGATTTGGATATCCGCGGCGCCGGCAACATTCTGGGCGGCGAGCAGAGTGGATTCATCGCCGAGATGGGCTACGAGATGTATCAGCGCATCTTGGACGAAGCCATCGCCGAACTCAAGCAGGAGCGGATGAACGGCACGGACCGCGCGGCCGACTTCTCGTCGGGCATCAGCGGGCAGGGGACGGAACGCCCCGCCGGTGGGGGCGCGGACGTGGAAGCCGCCCCCGCGCCGCAGGCCATGGACTTTACGGCCGCCGACTGTCAGGTGGAGACCGATTTGGAAATCCTGATACCGGACGACTACGTGAGCAGCATCACCGAGCGGTTGGCGCTGTACAAAGAGTTGGATTCTTTGGAAAAAGACGCCGATTTGGAAGCCTATGCCCACCGTTTGCAGGACCGTTTCGGCAAAATCCCCGAACCGACGCGGGAACTCATACGCACCGTGGCCTTGCGGCGCGTGGCCAAACGTTTGGGGTGGAGCCGTATCTTATTGAAGAATAACGCGCTGACGGCGGTTTTCGCCGCTCAGGACGAAAGTCAATACTACCAAAGTCCGTTGTTTTCCGCCATATTGACCTATGTGCAGGATCATCCGAGCCAATGCCGTTTGCAGGAAAACCGTCAGAAACTCAGCGTTGTGTTCGACCGCATCCCCGATGTCAAATCGGCCATCGAACTCTGCGGGCAACTTTTGCCGCCGGTATAATTACCGTACGAACGAGAGAATAGAGAACAGGATGCCGGCGTGAATGCCGAAGCCAATCCCGAAGTTAATCCAGTTGTGGATGTTCTTCTTGCGCCAGGCCTCTTTCTGATAGGCTTGGAAGTAGATGTCCTCATGCAACATATCCACGTCCGGCAAACCGAGGTTTTCAATGCGGGGCGGCGTGAGCGAGGCCGGCAGGGCGCAGGCCAGGCCGAACACGGGCGATATGATGCTGAGGAACAACGTCCCCGTGGCCGAAGCCCGGTACATTTTGTAATGGGTTTGCGCGTCGCGGCGGCCGTCCAAGCAGAGTTGCGCCACGAAATTGAAGTCTTCCGGCTGTTCGAGGAACAGCGTTTCCAAATGGCCGTCCACATGGATGGAATCCTTATAGAGATAGCGTTTGAGCGATGAAGTCGGAATACGGAACGTAAGCATCTGCTCCCTTTCGGGTTCGAAAATCTTGAATACCGTCGTTTTGCCCTGAACGGTAAAGCCGGAGACGTCGAGCGGCGCGAAGTGGGGAACCGATTGGGAGGACGGTACGGCGTCCTGAGCCACGGCACGCCCGCTCAGCCCGAAACACAGGCTTGCGGTCAAACAAAAGGCAAACAGACGTAAGTACATTTTCATAAGCCTGCAAAGATACTCAAAAAAAATGAAAAAGTGTATTTTTGCATTCATTATGGCGGATAATGGCATTTACATACGGACGCGGGCGGACGGCAAACGGGAGGTTTTCGACCCGGTTCGCAAGAAATACGTGGCCTTGACGCCCGAAGAGGAAGTGCGTCAAGCCTTGGTGTGGCATCTGCACAAAACGTTGCGGATTCCGTTGGGGCGTATCGGCGTGGAGACCGGCATCAGGGTTTACGGGCTGCCGTTCCGGGTTGATTTGCAGGTGTTCGACGCGCACGGAAACGCCGTGTGGCTCATCGAGTGCAAGCGGCGGGAGCAGGCCTTGAACGCGGCGGTGTTGGAGCAGATAGGCCGCTACCGTCTGTCGGAGGCTTTCAAGGACGTCCGTTTCCTGACGGTGACCAATGGCGCGGCCTTCTATTGTTGGGAACGCGCGGCCTCGGACGGGGCGTGGACGCTGCGCGACACGTTGCCGGACGGTGAGGTCTTGGCGGCTAAACCGGCATAGGCTTGCGCTAAAATTTCAGGATTGCTTGCGGAAACAAAAAAAATGCCTACATTTGTGGTCAGTTAACGTTTTAATACTTCATTTTTATGAACATTTTTGTCGCCAACCTGAACTACAAGGTTCGGAGCGAAAACCTCAGACAAATCTTTTCCGATTACGGAGAAGTTATTGACGCGAGAATCATCAATGAAAAAGGTACCCGTCGTTCCAAAGGTTTCGGTTTTGTCGAAATGGCGAATGACGACGACGCCCGCAAGGCCATCGCGGCTTTGGACGGCGCCGAATGGGAAGGCCGCAACATGATTGTCAAGGAAGCCCTCCCGCGTACCGAAGCGCCCCGTACCGAGGGCGAACAGGCGGCCGAATAAAAGCGGTT
>CAMXAS010000095.1 GCA_947179195.1 uncultured Bacteroidales bacterium | reverse complement strand
CCGGGCAACACCTTGCCTTCCAAATATTCCAGCATGGCGCCACCGCCCGTGGAGACATAGCTCAAATCCTTGGCCAAGCCCAACTGGTTGGCGGCCGCTACGGAATCCCCGCCGCCCACGGCCGAATAAGCGCCTTTCTTGGTGGCTTCGCCGATGGCCTTGCCGATTTGCAACGTACCGGCCTGGAAGTTCGGCATCTCGAAAACACCCAACGGGCCGTTCCAAAGCACCGAAGCCGAACTGGCTATGACCGTCTCGAACATCGCGCGCGTTTCGGGGCCGATGTCCATACCTTCCCAGCCGTCGGGAATGGCCATCGTGGGCACGCACTGACGGTTGGCCTCGTTCTTGAAATCGTCGGCGCAAACCGTGTCTTTCGGCAGATAGAGTTTGACGCCTTTCTTCTCGCAGGCCGCCATGACCTCGCGCGCCACATCCATCTTGTCGTCCTCGCAAAGCGAACGGCCGATTTTACCGCCCATCGCCTTGATGAACGTATAGGCCATACCGCCGCCGATAATCATGTTATCGACCCGGTCAATCAGGTTCTTCAACACGTCGATTTTGCTCGACACCTTGGAGCCGCCGATCACGGCCGTAAACGGATGCGCGGCGTGGTGCAACAGTTTTTCAAGGTTTTCCACCTCGTGCGCCAACAGCTTGCCCGCATACTTTTCGGTGGGGAAGAATTTGGCGATGACGGCCGTCGAAGCGTGGGCGCGGTGCGCCGTACCGAAAGCGTCGTTCACATAGGCGTCGCCCAAATCGGCCAAATAACGCGCAAAGGCTTCGTCGCCCTTGGTTTCGGCCTTGGTGAAACGCAGGTTCTCCAACAGCAGCACGTCGCCGCCTTTCAAGCCGGCCGCGGCCTGCACGGTCTTTTCGGTAAATACGTCCTGGTTGAACTGTACGGGGCGACCCAACACCTCTTTCAGACGGGCGGCCACAGGCGCGAGGCTGTAGTCGGCCTCGAAACCGGTACCGGCCGGACGGCCGAGATGCGACATGAGAATCAAGGCCGCGCCTTGTTCCAAAAGGGCTTTCAATGTGGGCAGACTCTCCCGGATACGGGTTTCGTCCGTGATGCGGCCCGAGGCATCGATGGGCACGTTGAAATCGCAACGTACCAATACTTTCTTGCCGTCGAAACGGCCTTGTTCGATTGTTTTCATATGTTTTGATTTTTGATGCGTTCTATCATGTCTTCGGCCAAGGCCAACGCCTTTTCCTCCGTCGCGCTCTCCGCATATATGCGGATAATGGGTTCGGTGTTCGACTTGCGCAGGTGCACCCACTCCTTACGCGCGGGGAAACTGATTTTAAGGCCGTCTTCCTTGCAGATTTCCACGGCTTCCGACGCGCCCTGGAACTGCCGTTCCAAACCCGCCAGCAGGGCCGGGATGTCGGCGCCGGGCGTCAGTTCCATCTTGTGTTTGGCAATCGTATAGTCGGGATAACGTTTCTTGAGTTCGCTCAGGCTGAGCCGACCGCCCTGCGCGGCACGCAGATGCGCCCAATGCGTCAGGAACAGGGCCACGCCCACGAGCGCGTCACGGCCGTAATGCAGGGGCGGATAGATGACACCGCCGTTGCCCTCCCCGCCGATAACGGCCCGTTCGGCCTTCATCTTGGCCACGACGTGCACCTCGCCCACGACCGATGCCGCGTAACGGCCGCCGTATTGTTCGGCCACATCGCGCAACGCGCGCGAAGAAGACAGGTTGGAAACCGCCGCGCCCGACCGCAACGACAGGATATAGTCGGCCACCGTCACCAGCGTATATTCCTCGCCGTACAGCACGCCGTCCTCGCACATGAACGCCAAACGGTCCACGTCCGGATCGACCGCGATGCCCGCGTCCGCCTTGTGGCTGCGGACCGCCTCCGACAAGCCGGTCAGATGCGCGGCCAAGGGTTCGGGGTTATGCGCGAAACGGCCGTCGGCCTCGCCGTTGATGACCTCGACCTGTTCCACGCCCAAGGCCTTGAGCAGGGTCGGGATGGCCAGACTGCCCGTGGAATTGACCGGATCGACGACGAGTTTGAAGCCGGCCGCCTTGATGGCGGGCACGTCCACGTCTTTAAGCGCCACCACCTTGGCGATATGTTTTTCGATGGAAGCCGCATCCCGTTCGATGCCGCCCAAATCCTCCACGGCCGCGTACACGGTCTCGTCGAGATTTTCCGAACGGCGCACGACTTCGGCGCCCTCCTCGGCATTGAGGAACTCGCCCTCGGCGTTGAGCAATTTGAGCGCGTTCCACATCACGGGGTTATGGCTGGCCGTGAGCATGATGCCGCCGCAGGCCTGATGTTCGGTCACCAACAGTTCTATCGTCGGCGTCGTGGTCAGTCCCAAATCGACCACGTCCACGCCCATGCCCATGAGCGTGCCGTTGACGAGCGACTGCACCATCGGCCCGGAGATACGGGCGTCGCGGCCCACCACCACTTTGAGCCGGCGGCCGGGAAAACGCTGTTTGAGGAAGGCCGCGTAAGCCGTCGTGAACTTGACGGCATCCAAGGGCGTGAGGTTGTCGCCCGTGCGGCCGCCGACCGTGCCGCGGATACCGGATACGGATTTTATGAGTGTCATCGCAATAGGCTATTTGGCGGTATGGATATGGTAAGCTTTCATCGTGTTCATGAGCAGGGCCGCAATCGTCATCGGGCCGACGCCGCCCGGCACCGGGGTAATGGCGCTGCACTTGGGCGAAACCGACGCGAAATCCACGTCGCCGACCAGTTTGAAGCCGCTGGCTTTCGTGGGGTCCGGAATCCGGTGAACGCCCACGTCCACGATAACCGCCCCTTCCTTGACCATGTCGCCCTTGACCATCTCGGGCTTACCGACGGCCGCAATCAGGATGTCGGCCTGCGTCGTCATGGCTTTCAGGTCGGGCGTCTTGCTGTGGCACATCGTGACCGTAGCGTTGGCGTGCGACGAATTGCGCGACATGAGCAGCGCCATGGGCGTGCCCACGATATGGCTACGGCCTATGACGACGCAGTGTTTGCCCGCCGTCTCGACATCGGCGCGTTTCAACAGTTCCATAATGCCGCAGGGCGTGGCCGGGATAAACGTATCCTGTCCCAACACGAGCTTGCCCATGTTGCAGGGATGGAAGCCGTCTATGTCCTTGTCGGGCCGGATGGCCGCGATAACCTTGTTTTCGTCTATATGCTTCGGCAACGGCAGCTGCACGATGAAGCCGTCCACATCGGGGTCGTTGTTCAGGAATTCCACGGCGGCCAACAAATCGGCCTCGCTGATGTTTTCCTCGTAACGATATACCGAAGACGTCATGCCGACCAAGCGGCAGTTCTTCTCCTTGCTGGCGACATAGGTCTCGCTCGCGCCGTCGTGGCCGACGATGATGGCCGCCATATGGGGCGCCCGTTTGCCGGCGTCTATGAGCGCGGCCACTTCGGTCGCGATTTCTTTCTTGATGGTTTCGCTGATTGCTTTACCGTCTATGATTTTCATTTATGCTGGTTTTACGTCTTTATATATACTTATCTATCTCATGCGGAAATTAGGACGGGCGCCCGGCTTCATCTTGCTCACCGTCTTCATCACCTTCTTCGTGTCTTCCAACTGCTTGATGAGTTTGTTGACCTGCGCCAAATCGGTGCCGCTCCCGTCGGCAATCCGTTTGCGGCGCGGCGCGTTGAGCACCTGCGGGTTGGCGCGTTCGTAGGGCGTCATCGAACAAATCATGGCCTCCACGTACTTGAACGCATCGTCGTCGATATCCACATCCTTAATCATCTTGCCCATGCCGGGAATCATGCCCATCAGATCCTTGATGTTGCCCATCTTCTTGATCTGCTGTATCTGCTTGTAGAAATCGTCGAAATTGAAATCATTGGTGCGGAACTTCTTTTGCAGGCGGCGCGCTTCCTCTTCGTCGAACTGCTCCTGCGCCTTTTCCACGAGCGAAACGATGTCGCCCATGCCCAAAATCCGGTCGGCCATACGCGAGGGATAGAACACGTCCAAGGCCTCCATCTTCTCGCCCACGCCCACGAACTTGACCGGCACCTGCACGGCCGCCCGTATCGTCAAGGCCGCACCGCCGCGTGTGTCGCCGTCCAACTTGGTCAGAATCACGCCCTCGTACTGCAAGCGGTCGTAAAACGCCTTGGCCGTATTGACGGCATCCTGCCCCGTCATCGCATCGACGACGAACAGCGTTTCCTGCGGATGAACCGCCGCCTTGATGCGGCTGATTTCGTCCATCATCTCCTCGTCCACGGCCAAACGGCCGGCCGTATCGACAATCACGACCTGAAACGCGTTCTCCTTGGCGTAACGCACCGCGTGTTCGGCTATCTTGACGGGATTTTTCTCGTCCGGCTCGCTATACACCTCGGTGCCGATCTGCGCGCCCAGCGTCTTGAGCTGGTCGATGGCCGCCGGACGATAGACGTCGCAAGCCGTCAGCAACACTTTCTTGCCTTTTTTCTGTTTGAGGTACAGGGCCAGCTTGGCCGAATGCGTCGTTTTACCGGAACCTTGCAGACCCGCCATGAGGATGACCGCCGGCGTGGTTTTCAGGTTGAGTTCGGCTTCGGTGCCGCCCATCAGGGCCGTCATCTCGTCGTGGACGAGTTTGACCATCATCTGCCCCGGCGAAACGGCCGTCAGCACGTTCATGCCCAAGGCCTTTTCCTTGACCGTATCCGTAAACTGCTTGGCTATCTTGAAACTGACGTCGGCATCCAAGAGCGCGCGGCGGACTTCCTTCAACGTTTCCGCCACGTTGATTTCGGTAATCCGGCCCTGCCCTTTGAGCACCTTGAATGCCCGGTCTAACTTATCCGAAAGATTTTCAAACATAAAAACAATATATTATCTTGCAAATTTAGCAAAAGGATAGCGTAGAAACAAATATTATAACGTAAAAATAAAGGCCGCAGGCCGCAGCATTACGAGACGGCAGAAGCGCAAAATTCATTTTGTAGATTGTGCCGTCGAAGTATGCGTTGTGTGAACGAACAATGTGAGTTCACACATTTTTACGTTGATGACGAATAAGTTCCGCGAATTTCCTCATAACAATGCAAAAGTCGTACTCTGTTTTTATCACTCCCCTCCTATCTTCACGAGCCGCGTAGCGGCGAGTAAAGATAGAAAGAAGTTGAGCGTAAAAACAAAAAGGGCGGCCTTGCGACCGCCCTTACCCCAAAACCGATTCGGCGTTACCGTCTTACGACCCGTTTTACCGAGACGCGGTCGCCG
>CAMXAS010000094.1 GCA_947179195.1 uncultured Bacteroidales bacterium | reverse complement strand
GTTCAATACTAAGATTTTCATGGTATATCTGATGTTTTTATTTATCCGTTTCCGTTATTCCGCTCATTCTTCCTCAACATGGTCGATGCGTTCTATCTTCTCCAAGCCCTCTATGCGGCCGAGCCGGTCGATAATCGCTTGCAGATGTTCCGTATCGCCTATATAGAGCATGATTTTACCTTCCAGCATCCCTTCCGAAGCCGTGAACGAAAGCGAACGCATATTGACCCGGGCTTCGCCGGAAAGCACCTCCACGATGTCCTTGACGATGCCCATGAGGTCGAAGCCGTGCAAACGCAAGCCCGTCAGGAACGTCACGGCCTGGTCTTTCTTCCATTTGGCCTTGACGATGCGGTTGCCGTATTGCGACATGAGTTCTATGCCGCGCGGACAGTTCGTGCGGTGTACCTCTATGCCCTTGTTCGGCATCATGATGCCCACCACGTCGTCGCCCGGAATCGGGTGACAGCAATCGGACACGTAATAGCGCAACTTGTGGATGTCCGCCCCCAGCAACAACGTTTCGGGCTTGCTCTCCACCTGTTCCTGTATGGCGTCCTGCAAGTCGATTTCCTTGCCCTGCGGCGAAGTGCGGAACAGATTCGTAAACCAGTTGCCGTGCTTTTCGTCGGCCTTGAACACGCGGCGGATGTCGGCTTCCGAGAAATGCCCGATGGCCGCCTCGTAGTAGAGGCGCGAGCGGTTCAGCACCGCCAGGCCCTGCATGAGCCGGTGTTCCATTTCGTCGTTGAACGGCACGGGCACGGCTTCCATCCAGCCCTTGACCAAGGCCCGCCCCTCGTTGAAATAGCGCGCGTGTTCGTCGCGCAGCCATTGCCGTATGCTCGACTTGGCCCGTGAGGAGACGACATACTGCAACCATTCTTCCTTGGGTTGCTGCGTCTTGGACGTGATGATTTCGACTTGGTCGCCGTTTTTGAGCGGATGGTTGATAGGCTCCAACTTGTGGTTGACCTTGGCGCCGATGACCGACAGCCCGATGTCGGAATGGATATGGAACGCGAAGTCCAGCACCGTGGCGCCGGCCGGCAGCGTCCGCAATTCGCCCTTAGGCGTATATACATATATCTCACCGGCGAAGAAATTGAGGCGGAAGTCGCGCAGGAAGTTGAGCGCGCTCTTTTCGTCGGCCTGTTCCAGCATCTCGCGGATTTTGCCGAGCCAAAGATCCAGGCCCGAATCCTTCGGAATAACCCCCTCGTTCTTGTATTTCCAATGCGCGGCATAGCCCTTTTCGGCGATTTCGTCCATACGGCGGGAGCGAATCTGCACCTCGACCCAACGCCCCGTATGGCTCATGACCGTCGTATGCAAGGCTTCGTAGCCATTGGCTTTCGGGCTGGCGATCCAGTCGCGCAAGCGCGCCGGGTTGGGACGGTAAAGCCCCGTGACGAGCGAATAGACCTTGTAGCAGTCGTCCTTTTCCTTTTCTATGGGCGAATCCAATACGATGCGTATCGCGAACAGGTCATAGACTTCCTCGAACGGCACGCCTTTTTTCTTCATCTTGCCCCAAATGGAACAGATGGACTTGACGCGGCCGGTAATGGAAAATTGCAGGTAGGACTCGTCGAGGCGCTTGCGGATGGGCGCGACGAACTCGTTGATGAAACGCGCGCGCTCCGATTCGGTCTCCTTGATTTTATTGGCGATACTGGTATATATTTCCGGCTCGGTGTATTTCAACGCCAAATCCTCAAGCTCGCTCTTAATCGTGTACAGACCCAACCGGTGCGCCAACGGCACATAGACATTGATGGTTTCGGACGAAATCTTGAGTTGTTTGTCCTTGGCCATGGAGTCGAGCGTCCGCATATTGTGCAGACGGTCGGCCAACTTGATGAGGATGACGCGCACGTCGTCCGACAGCGTGAACAGGATTTTCTTGAAGTTCTCGGCTTGTAGCGAAACCGTCTGGTCCTGGTCGAAAATGGTGTCGATTTTGGTCAGACCGTCCACAATCCGCGCCACCGAAGCCCCGAAGCGTTCCTCTATATCCGAAAGCGTGTATTCGGTGTCTTCCACCACGTCGTGCAACAGGGCGCAGACCACGGCCGTAGGCCCCAGGCCGATGTCGGCCACCACAATCCGCGCCACCTCCAACGGATGGAAGATATACGGTTCGCCCGACTTGCGCCGCGTATTGGCATGGGCGGAAACGGCCAGTTCGAACGCATTTTGGATGTCGGTACGTTCCTGTTCGCTGATATCGCGGCGGAAATAGCGGAAAATCGTTTCGTACTTTTCCTGTATCTCCCGCTTTTCGCGTGCTTCGTCTATCACATACATCACTTATCTCTCCTCTGTTTCGCTTTTCTTTATTTCGGGTGACCCTACGGGCGCGCCCGCATCATCGCGGCATCTCGAACACTTCCAAGTCGTAGAGCCGCTTGCCGTCTATCTTGAAGCGCAAGGCCGTCTTGAGTTTATGGAAACCCGAATCGCCGGCCGCCCCCGGATTGAAATACATCAAGCCGTGCGTATCGTCCCGCATCACCTTCAGGATATGCGAGTGGCCCGCCACGAAGATGTCGGGTTTCTCCTGCCGCAAGCGCGCCGCGATGCCGGGCGCGTAATGCGCGGGATAACCGCCTATGTGCGTCATCATGACCTTGCAGTCCTCGCATTGGAATACGGCCACTTCCGACAGACGGGCGCGCACGCGCCAATCGTCGATGTTGCCATAGACGGCCGTCAACGGCTTGAAGCGCATCCAAGCGTCCAACGTGGGTTCGTTGCCCACGTCGCCGGCGTGCCAGACCTCGTCGCAGGCCTGTAAAAACGCCTGCACCTCGGCCGAGACGCTGCCGTGCGTGTCGGATATGACGCCCACCCGTTTCATTTAACGCAAACGGTCGGACGAACGCACCAACTCCTCGTCGTGACGGATGCCCCGCAACGCGAGCCCCATGAACACGAGCGACACCAACGGCATATAGACCGCCCAGCGGTATTGTACAAGCGACACTTCCCAGTCCCGTCCGGGGAACATACCGGCCGCCGCCTTATCCAAGCCCAACAGCATCAGCCCCACGAACAACACGAGCACGAGCGAGACGATACGCGCCCACTTCATCTGCCGCGGCCGGTGCCGGTACGAGAACAGGATGAACGCCATGCCGCCCAACAGCAGCACCGTCAAGGCGGTAAAGCCGATGAACCAAAGATTCGCGCCCTTGTATGCTTCCATAAAACCGCTTACGCCCGTCAGATTCAGGTACGAGGGCGCATCGCCCAACGGATTCACGACGGCGAGCGGAAAGAAGAACATGACCGAAAGCGCGGTCATCGCCAGCAATAAGTACAGAGACTGAATGCGTTGTATCATAATTACATCAAATTTTCAAGCCTTGATTACAAGAGGGTAAAGGTACGATTTTTTTTCATTTCCGACAGGCTTTCTTTTTCAAAAAATATTCGTATCTTTGCATTCATCATTGGCCGTTCGCCAAGTTCGCCCACTGATCCCCATTTATAAACCTGAAATCATTTTCTAATCAATTCCCTATTCTATGCTTAATATTTTGGACCTGAACGCGATGAGCGCCGCCGAATTGAATGATACGGCGCGGCGGTTCAACCTGAAGAATTTCGAAAAATTAGCCCGAACCGATTTAATTTACAAGATATTGGACGCGCAAGCCTTGGACGAAGTCCGCAAAAAGGCGGAGGCGACCGCCAACCCGACGGAATCGATGGACAAACCGACTGCCGCGCCGGCGGCCGACACCACGGCCGCCCCTGCCGAAACCGAGGGTGAAGGCGGCGAAGTGAAACGCAAAAGAGGCCGTCCGAAAGGCAGTCGCAACAAACCCAAGGACGAAAACGGCCGCCCCATCGAAACGACGGAAGAAGTACCGGTTTTGAGCGCGCCCATCCTCAAACGGCGCACGCGCATCAGCGACACGCCGGCGGCTTCCTCCAACCCGACCAAACGCATCGCCACGCCGACGGTTACGCCGATAGCCAAACCGTCGATGCCCGAACCCAATATCGACCGCTTCGAAATGCCGGCGCCGCCCGTTCGGCCTATGGAAGAACCCGACACGTTCATCCCCAAGCCGATGAACGCCGAACCGCGGCCCACGCAAGCACCCTCCGCGGCCCCGATGGACGAAACGGCCCTATGGGGCAATATCGGCGAGGAATACAGCGACAACACGCCCGTGTCCGATATGGGCGCGATGCCGCAGACGGAACCGCAAGCCGGCTACAACCGCTACGGCAACCGCAACGATTACGCGCCCGCCCGCAACGACTATCCGCAAGCGCGGGGCGATTATCAGAACCGTAACAACGATTTCGCCTATAATTTCGAGAACTTCGTGACCTACGAAGGGGTGTTGGAAACGATGCCGGACGGCTTCGGCTTCCTGCGCTCTTCCGACTACAACTACCTCAACTCGCCCGACGATGTATATATTTCTCCGCAGCAAATCCGCTCGCTCGGCCTCAAGACCGGCGACACGATTGAGTGTACGGTTAGGCCGCCGCGCGAGGGCGAAAAGTATTTCCCGATGGGGAAACTGCTCTCCATCAACGGCTGCAAGCCCGAAGACATCCGCGACCGTATCGCGTTCGACCACTTGACGCCGCTGTTCCCCGAAGAGAAATTCAAATTGACCGGCGCACCCGACCATTCGCTCTCGATGCGCCTCATGGATATGTTCACGCCCATCGGCAAGGGGCAACGCGGTTTGATCGTCGCGCCGCCTAAAACCGGTAAAACCGTGCTGTTGAAGGAACTGGCCAACGCCATTTCATACAACCACCCGGAAGTCTATATGATTATCCTGTTGATAGACGAACGTCCGGAGGAAGTGACCGATATGCAGCGCAGCGTCAGGGCGGAAGTCATTTCGTCCACGTTCGACGAGCCGGCCGAAAAGCACGTCAAAATCGCCAACATCGTGTTGGAAAAGGCCAAACGCCTTGTGGAATGCGGCCAGGACGTGCTCATCGTCCTCGACTCCATCACGCGTTTGGCGCGCGCCTATAATACGGTAAGCCCCGCCTCGGGCAAGGTGCTCTCCGGCGGTGTGGAAGCCAACGCCCTGCAGAAGCCCAAGCGTTTCTTCGGCGCGGCGCGTAACATCGAAAACGGCGGTTCGCTCACGATTGTGGCCACGGCCCTGACCGAAACCAACTCGCGTATGGACGAGGTGATTTTCGAAGAGTTCAAGGGCACGGGCAACATGGAAATCCAGCTGGATAGAAAGATTTCGAACAAGCGGATTTTCCCGGCCATCGACATCGTTTCGTCGAGCACGCGCCGCGACGACCTGCTGCAAGACAAGGAGACGCTGCAAAAGGTATGGATTCTGCGCAACCACATGGCCGACATGACGCCGGTGGAAGTGATGGAACTGTTGCGCACGCAAGTGCCCCAGACGCGCACGAACGAAGCATTCCTGCTGTCGATGAACGAATAAGGCCCCGGCGGTACGGCCATGGTTCTGTT
>CAMXAS010000093.1 GCA_947179195.1 uncultured Bacteroidales bacterium | reverse complement strand
GGTTCGAATTCCTGATGAAACAACAGGATTTCGTATTTCAGCATCGGTTCTATCATAACGCCTCCTCCTGTTGCATATGACGGCTCTTGACGATTTTCTGCGAGGATTTCGACAGGTTCTCCTCGTCTTCGATAAAGCGTTTTATCTTCTGTATCGCCTCTTTATAGCCGGGAATCTGCACTTTCTCGTACAGATTCACTTTTTGGGTCGTCTTCTTACGCGCCTTTTCAAGATACTGCATCTTGTAGCGGTACACTTCGCTCTGCAGGCCCACGGACGCCAATTCCTTGAGCGTCTCGATGCCCTGCGCCGTCCAGGCCGGTTCGGCAAATGAAAGGAACGGCTTTTCCTTGTAGCGGATTTCCTTCAGTTCCGGCACCTTGACGCCGGCCACCTTGCCCATCCTGAGATCAATGGCCTCCACCTCCACGCTACGGGGATCCAATTCCGGAAACAAGGCGGAAAGCCCTTCCATGCGCTGCATCGCCTCCTCCAACGCCCTATCCAGACGTTCGGCCTCGGCCTTGGCCTTCTTGACCTCCACCCGCAACGCGGACTCCTTGCTCTTAATCGTCGGCAAGGCCCGTTCCCGCATCTTCAGCCCCTTGCCCAACTCGTTGAGCGAAGTCTTGTTATATTGAAATTTAATCGGCATCGGTTTTCACACTTAGTTTTCAAAACCCGTCGGCCCGGCCTCAGGCATTCTTCGGCCAATACTTGTCCATCAGGTTCTGTTTGATCGCCACCTCGGCCGGCTTGAAATAGCGCGCGAACATCTGCCAAACGCGGTCCAGCATCTCCGTCGTGTCGATGTTGACGTCGATGGCCAGAATCTGCGCCGAATAATCCTTGGCAAACGACAGCGTCCGTTCGTCGTAATCGCTCAAATCGAAACCGTTTTCCAACTTGGTGCGCGCGTTGGCCGCATCGGCGTACAGACGGACGGCCGCATTCATGACCTGCGGATGGTCTTCGCGCGTCTGCTTTCCGATAACCAGCTGTTTCAGACGCGAAAGCGAACGGAACGGGTCGATGATGACCTTGTTCACGTCGCTGTCGTTACGCAGGAACAACTGCCCTTCCGTAATATAACCCGTGTTGTCGGGGATAGCGTGCGTGATGTCGCCGCCGCTCAACGTCGTCACCGCGATAATCGTGATGGAGCCGCCGTCGGGCAACTGCACGGCCTTTTCGTAAATCTTGGCCAAATCGGAATAGAGCGAGCCCGGCATACTGTCCTTGGACGGAATCTGGTCCATACGGTTGGACACGATGCTCAACGCGTCGGCGTACAGCGTCATGTCGGTCAACAGCACGAGCACCTTCTCGTTCTTATCCACGGCGAAATATTCGGCCGCCGTCAGCGCCATGTCGGGAATCAGCAAGCGTTCGACGGGCGGCTGCTCGGTCGTGTTCACGAAGCAAATCATCTTGTCGAGCACACCGGCGTTCTCGAACGACTGCTTGAAGAACAGGTAGTCGTCGTTCGTCAACCCCATGCCGCCCAAAATGATTTTATCCACCTGGGCCCGCAAGGCCACCATACACATGACCTGGTTGTAGGGTTCGTTCGGGTCGGCGAAGAACGGAATCTTCTGACCCGACACGAGCGTATTGTTCAAGTCGATACCGGCCATACCCGTGGGAATCAACTCCGACGGCTGCTTGCGGCGGAACGGGTTGACCGACGGCCCGCCGATCTCGCGTTCCTCGCCTTCCGGTTCGGCGCCCCCGTCTATCGGCTCGCCGTAAGCGTTGAAAAACCGCCCCACCAGGTCGTCGCCCACCTTGAGCGAAGGCACCTTGCCCAAGAAAACGACCTCGGCGTTCGTCGGCAGGCCTTCCGTACCGGAGAACACCTGCAACGTGATGCGGTCGCCCTTGATTTTGACCACCTGCGCCAGACGGTCGCCCACCATGGCCAATTCATCGTTGGAAACCTGCGTCGCCCGCACATCGACCGTCGCCTTGGTCACGGCCTCCAATCGCGTATATACTTTCTGAAACGCTGTCTTTTCCATAATCTCGCTTATTTATCTTGTTGATAGCGGGCAACCCACGTATCTATTTCCTGTTCGTAACGTTTGAAATCCTCGCTTTGGAACTGACTGTAGTTCATCTGCTTGAAAAGGTTGATCAACTGCTTGTAGAACTGCACGCAGTCGTTGAAATCCTCAAAGCGGTACTGACGTTCGCACAAGCCCATGACCTTCTCGAACATATAACGCTGACGTTCCATCGGCGTCAGGCTGTCGATGCTGTCGAACGCATCCTGTTGCAGAATCACGAAGTCGATGAGTTCCGATTTCCAGAAACTGTCGTGATACGAAACGGGCACGCCGTCGTCGCCGAGGATGTTGATCTGTTCGTTGGCTTCCTTGCCGCGCAATACATAGTTCTTGCCGGCACGCACCTTATCGACCCAACCCGCGCCCATACGTTCGTTCATATAGGCTTCGATTTCCGGATAGTCCAGATATTTGGAATAACTGTCAATCGGGTCGATGGCCGGATAACGCTTGCTGTCGGCACGCGACTGGGCCAAGGCGTAGAAACAGCGCGCGGCCTTTTTCGTGCCCTCGGTCACGGGTTCCTTCAGGTTACCGCCCGCCGGCGATACCGTACCGATGAACGTGATGGAGCCGCTGTTGCCATTGTTCAGATAGACAATGCCCGCCCGCGCGTAGAAGTTGGAGATGATGGCCGTCAAGTCCATCGGGAACGCGTCCTGACCCGGCAACTCCTCCAAACGGTTCGACATCTCGCGCAAAGCCTGCGCCCAACGCGACGTGGAGTCGGCCAACAACAGCACGCGCAAACCCATCGCGCGGTAATACTCGCCGATGGTCATGGCCGTATAGACCGAAGCCTCACGCGCGGCCACCGGCATATTGGACGTATTGCAGATAATCGTGGTCCGTTCCATCAGGCTACGGTTCGTCCGCGGATCGACCAACTCGGGGAACTCGGCGAAAATCTCGACGACCTCGTTGGCACGTTCGCCGCAAGCCGCCATCAGGATGACATCCACGTCGGCCTGCTTCGAAATCGCGTGCTGCAACACCGTCTTGCCCGAACCGAACGGCCCGGGGATAAAGCCCGTACCGCCCTCGGCAATCGGGTTGAACGTATCCATGACGCGCACGCCCGTTTCCAATACCTTGAACGGACGCGGCTTTTCCTTATAATGCGTGATGGCGACGCGGACCGGCCATTTCTGCACCATCGTCACGGGGCACGACTCGCCGGCCTCGTTCTTGAGCACGGCCACGGTCTCCTCTATCGTATAGGCGCCGGCCGGCACGATTTTTTCCACCGTATATTCGCCCTTGAAGGCAAACGGCACCATGATTTTGTGAGGCAGCCAGCCTTCCTTCACCTCGCCGAGCCAGTCGGCCGCGCGCACGCGGTCACCCACCTTTGCCATAGGCGTGAAATCCCATTTCTTCGTCTTGTCCAAAGGCTCGGTATATTCGCCCCGGCGCAGGAAAACGCCTTCCATCGTTTCCAGATTGTTCTGCAAGCCGTCGTAATAACTCGACAACAGACCCGGCCCCAACGTCACTTCGAGCAAATGCCCCTCGAAGCTGACGGGCGCCCCCACTTGCAGGCCGCGCGTGCTTTCATAGACCTGCACGTAGGCCGTATCGCCGTCTATTTTGATGACCTCGGCCATCAGTCTGACCCCGCGCAGGTCGATGAAACAGATTTCATTCTGCGCCACGGGGCCTTCGGTCTTTACCGTCACGAGGTTGGCGGTAATGCCGCTTACGGTTCCTCTTGTTTTCTCCATAGTCACTATCGCTATGCGCCGATGCCGGCGCTGAATTCATTTTTATCCCAATCCACAGCCCGCAGGGACTGCAATTTCGCTTTGAGCAACTGCTGACCGTCGGCCTTTTTGAGACGCTGCCAGCGTTGCTGCAACTGCAAACGGACGAAATACGACCACAGGCTGTCGGTCGAAGCCGTCGCGTCGCCGCCGCCCGCCTCCGCGAAACGCCAGCGGAAGCTGTCGCACAGCCATTCGCGTTTCATCAGGTCGGGTTCGGCCGTCACCTTCTCCATGTCTTCGGCATAATCCCAAAGCTGCGCCAGCGGTTCTTTCTCCAAGGCCGCAATCCACTCGGCATCGGCCACCGCCCGGTCGCCCTTGGCCGGATATTCCGGCAAGCGGTCGTCCATCGGCAGTTCGGGGTATTTCTTACGGTTGAGCCGGTTGGCCACGGTTTTCCATTCCCAGTCGAAACGGTAATACGATTTCAGGAACGCGGACGGCAAGGCCGGCACCTGCGCGTAGAACATCGCCTGCAAGCGGCGGTAGGCCTCGGTATCGGACCACGGCTCCACGGCTTCGTCCGCATCGTCGGCCGCCGGTTGGAGCGCGCCCGTCCCCGCTTCGGCGGCGGTCGCCGCGGCTTCCATCGCGCAACGGCGGGCGTAATCGGCCCGGAAAGCCTGCATATAGGGCAATTGTTCGATGAAAGGCACCAGACAGGCCGGTTCAAAGCCCCCGGTTTCCGGCAACGGTAGGTCGGACGGGGCCTCCGCTTCCGCCCTCAGGGCTTCGGCACGGATTTTATCGAGCCATATCTTGTGGTAGGCGGGCGAAAAGATATAAGCGAGCACCGCTAAATCCTTACGGCCCAGCAATTCGATGGCTTCGGCGCAGACGGCCTCCACGGAAGGGCCGTCCCCCTCCGCATTGAACGTCCATTGCGGCAACGAAGCCGAAAAATAAGGATAGGCTGACATAACGACTAAAACAACCAACGACGCAGGTTCTCACGCGCATACTGTTTGAACAGCGCGGCGAAATCCGCTTCGGTAAAACTGAGTTTATAGCCTTTGGCACGGCTCTGTACCTGAAAGCCGTGTTGCACGTCGTGCCGGTACTGTACCTGCAGGCCTTCCTGCAACGCCTGTCCCAACGTTTTCTGCAACAAAGCGTCGTACTGCGCGCGCTGCGCTTCCGGCAGCAAGAGCGTCAAATCGGCGGCGACGGCCTCGGATTTGCCGAAAGCCCGCACGGTTTCCAACAGCAGTTCCTGCATGAAGGCGTCCTTTTCGAAAGCCGCCTCCACCGCCGGGTTCACGGTCTTTTGCAACAAGTTCTCCTCCAAGTCGGCTTTGGCGGCGGAGAGCATCTGACGCAGACTGCGTTTGAGTTCCGCCTCGGCACTCTCTTTTTCTTTGGCGATATCGGCCGCGGCCCGGGCGCGCAAGTCGGCCACTTCGGCTTCCACGGCGGCCTTAAGGCGTTCGGCTTCCGCCTTGGCCTCGGCCAAGAGGCGTTCGCCCTCGGCTTTTCCTTTGGACAACCCCTCTTCGTAGAGTTTTCGGGTTATTTCCTGTAATTTGCTATCCGTCTCCATATGCATAGACTTTTATATAAGGAATGACAAATTTAACGATTTTTTGGGTATCGGCAAGTTTTTATGACTGATATAATGCCATTTTTTCGTTATTTTTGCAGTGGATATGAA
>CAMXAS010000092.1 GCA_947179195.1 uncultured Bacteroidales bacterium | reverse complement strand
AAACAAGAATTAACAACCTTCAAACTTATAAAACATTATGCAACCTAAAGGAAACAAATACGGTACGCACCGCGTCATTTCGCCCAAGGGCGTTTTGCCCCAACCCGCCGACAAAATCGACAACAACATGGACGTGCTCTACGACAATGAAATCCTCATTGACGTACAGACGTTGAACATCGACTCCGCCAGCTTCACGCAGATTGCGGAACAGGCCGGCGGCGACAAGGCCAAGATTGCCGAAATCATGCTCGGCATCGTGGAAAAACAGGGCAAACACCGCAACCCCGTTACGGGTTCGGGCGGTATGTTGCTCGGCACGGTAGAGAAAATCGGCGACGCGCTCAAAGGCAAAATCGACCTCAAGGAAGGCGACAAAATCGCGACGCTGGTTTCGCTGTCGCTCACGCCCCTGCGCATCGACAAAATCAAGGACATCCGCGCCGAAATCGACCAAGTGGATATCGACGGCAAGGCCATCCTGTTTGAAAGCGGCATCTACGCCAAGATTCCTTCCGATTTGCCCGAAAACCTCGCGCTTTCGGCTTTGGACGTAGCCGGCGCGCCGGCCCAGACGGCCAAGCTCGTGAAGCCCGGCAATACGGTGCTGATTATCGGTGCGGGCGGCAAGAGCGGTATGCTCTGCTGCTATGAAGCCAAGAAGCGCGCCGGCGTGACGGGCAAGGTCATCGGCCTGTGCCACAGCGAAAAGAGCGCGAAACGCCTGTTGGACCTCGGCTTCTGCGACCACGTGTTTACGGCCGACGCCACGCAGCCGGTGGCGGTTTACGAGAAAATCGAAGAACTGACGAAAGGCCAACTCTGCGACGTGACCATCAACAACGTCAACATCGAAAACACGGAAATGGCCAGCATCATCTGCACGAAAGACGACGGCGTGGTTTATTTCTTCTCGATGGCGACCTCGTTCACGAAAGCGGCTTTGGGCGCGGAAGGCGTAGGCAAGGACGTGACGATGATCGTGGGCAACGGCTACACGAAGGGCCATGCCGAAATCACGTTGCAGGAACTGCGCGAAAACGAAGCCCTGCGCAAAGTGTTCACGGACCTATACGCATAAGCGTCCACCCGCGGGTGTCCGACGGCAGGCCCCGGTCCGCCGCGGATGCCCGCTTTTGAATATATACGGCAATTTTTAAGGCGATTATTATGGCAAGCAGAAGAAAAGAGATGTTTCCCGAAGTGACCGACGCCCAGTGGAACGACTGGAGATGGCAGGTTCAGAATCGGATTGAAACGCTGGAAGACCTCAAGAAATACATCCACCTCACGCCCGCCGAGGAAGACGGCGTGAAGCAAACGCTCAAGACGCTGCGTATGGCGATTACGCCGTACTACCTGAGCTTAATCAATCCGGAAGACCCGAACGACCCCGTGCGCCGTCAGGCGATTCCGACGGGTTTGGAAACGCACCAGTCGGCCGCCGATTTGTTGGACCCGCTGCATGAAGACTCCGATTCGCCGGTGCCGGGCCTCACGCACCGTTATCCGGACCGCGTGCTGTTCCTCATCACCGACCAGTGCTCGATGTACTGCCGTCACTGCACGCGCCGCCGCTTTGCCGGCCAGCACGACTGCGAGTCGCCGGCCGAACGCATCGACAAGGCCATCGAATATATCGCCAAGACGCCCCAGGTGAGGGACGTATTGCTCTCCGGCGGTGACGCGCTTTTGGTATCGGATCAGGTGTTGGAGTCCATCATCAAGCGGCTCCGCGCCATCCCCCACGTGGAAATCATCCGTATCGGCAGCCGTACGCCCGTGGTTTGCCCGCAGCGTATCACGCCCGAACTGGTGGCCATGCTGAGCAAATATCACCCCATTTGGCTCAACACGCACTTCAACCACTCGAACGAAATAACGGAAGAGTCGGCCGGCGCGTGCGCCCGACTGGCCAACGCCGGCGTGCCGCTCGGCAACCAGACGGTGTTGCTGCGCGGGGTGAACGACTCGGTGGAGGTGATGAAGAAGCTCATGTGCAACCTCGTCAAAATCCGCGTCCGTCCTTATTACATCTACCAATGCGACCTGTCGATGGGTCTGGAGCACTTCCGCACGCCCGTCGCCAAGGGTATTGAAATTATCGAAGGCCTGCGGGGCCATATCTCCGGCTATGCCGTGCCGACGTTCGTCGTCGATGCGCCGGGCGGCGGCGGCAAAATCCCCGTCATGCCGAACTATCTCATCTCGCAGGGCGTGGGCAAAGTCATCCTGCGTAACTACGAGGGCGTCATCACGACCTATACCGAGCCGATGAACTACGGCAACGAGACGGCCATCGCCAACGACGTACGGCTCAAGACCGAAGGCGTGAGCGCGCTCATGTGCGGCAAGGCGGATTCCATTTCGCTCGAACCGGACAACCTGGACAGAAAGAAACGCAACGAAAAACACTAATCCGAAATGGCGGAGGAAAAGAAGAGCAAATTAGGTTTGGATTTTGCCAAAGTGGAGGCGGCCAAGATGTCGGCCGCCCGCATTGCCGAAGACGTACAGCAGTTCGTGGACGGCTATACCACGGTGGCGGTGGAACGCACGATTGCCCGTCTGTTGGGCATCGACGGCGTGGATGAAAACGGCGTGCCCCTGCCCAACGTGGTGGTGGACGCGCTCAAAGAAAGCGGTCTGCTCGGCGAGGGCGTCATGTTCGCCATGGGCAACGCGGTGGTGGCCGAGGGCAAGAGCCCGCAGCAAATCGCCGAAGCCTTGGCGCGCGGCCTGTGCGCGATAGAGAAATTCCCGGTGGCCACGGCCCAGCAACGGGAAGCCGCATTGCAGCCCTACGTGGACGCTTCGATGGAACGCATCCGCGAACGTCGGGCGCGCCGCGAGAAATACCTGCAGACGATAGGCGAAGGCCCCAAGCCGTACCTTTACGTGATTGTGGCCACCGGCAACATCTACGAGGATGTGGTGCAGGCACAGGCCGCGGCCCGGCAGGGTGCCGACGTGGTGGCGGTTATCCGCACCACGGGTCAGAGTTTGCTCGACTACGTGCCTTACGGCGCCACCACGGAAGGCTTCGGCGGCACGATGGCCACGCAGGAGAACTTCCGCATCATGCGCAAGGCCTTGGACGAGGTGGGCGAAGAAGTAGGGCGATATATACGCCTCTGCAACTACTGCTCCGGCCTCTGTATGCCCGAAATCGCCGTGATGGGGGCTTTGGAAGGCCTGGACGTGATGCTCAACGACGCGCTTTACGGCATCCTGTTCCGCGACATCAATATGCAGCGCACGCTCGTTGACCAGTACTTCTCGCGCGTTATCAACAGCTTTGCCGGCGTTATCATCAACACGGGCGAAGACAACTACCTGACCACGGCCGACGCCGTGACCGAGGCGCACACCGTACTGGCCTCCGACTTCATCAACGAACAGTTGGCGCTGTTGGCCGGCCTGCCCGAAGAACAGATGGGGCTGGGTCACGCCTTTGAAATGGACCCGATGCTGGAGAACGGCTTTTTGCTGGAGTTGGCGCAGGCGCAGATGACGCGCGAAATCTTCCCGAAGGCCACGCTGAAATATATGCCGCCCACCAAGTTCATGACGGGCAACATTTTCCGCGGCCATATCCAGGACGCGCTCTTCAACCAAATCGGCATCTGGACGCATCAGGGCATCCAGCTGTTGGGTATGCCCACCGAGGCCATCCACACGCCGTTCATGAGCGACCGTTTCCTCTCCATCGAGAACGCCAAATACATCTTCAACAACATGAAGGACATCGGCGAGGAGATGGAGTTCAAGAAAGACGGTATCATCCGCAAACGCGCGCAGTACGTCTTGGACGAAGCCTTGCAGCTGCTGCGTAAAATCGAGAAAGAAGGGTTGTTCACCGCGTTGGAGAAGGGTATCTTCGCCGACATCAAGCGTCCCAAGACCGGCGGCAAGGGCCTGCAGGGCGTGGCCGCCAAGGGCAAATCGTACAGCAACCCGTTTATTGCTTTAATGAAGAAAGGAAACTGATATGAGCGGAGGTTTGTATTCTACATCGACCGAACAGATAGACAAGACGTTCGACCCCAAACGCATCAAGCCTTACGGCGACACGATGAACGACGGCAAGACGCAGCTGAGTTTCACGCTGCCCGTGCCGGCCGGCGACGAAGCCATTGAGGCGGCCAAGCAACTCATCCGCAAGATGGGCTTCGAGAACCCGCAAATCGTGTTCTACAAGGAGTTGACCGAAGGCTTTACGTTCTTCAACGCCTACGGCAGTTGCACGCATACGGTGGACTACACGGCCATCCACGTGCCCAAGGTGGAATCGAACGTGATGAGCATGGAGGAAACCGACGAATTCATCCGCCGCCACATCGGGCGCAAGCTCGTGGTGGTGGGCGCCAGCACGGGTACCGACGCGCACACCGTGGGCATCGACGCCATCATGAACATGAAGGGCTTTGCGGGCCACTACGGCCTGGAACGCTACGACATGATAGAGGCCTACAACCTCGGCAGCCAGGTGCTCAACGAGGAGCTCATCGCCAAGGCCATCGAACTGAAGGCCGACGCGGTATTGGTTTCGCAGACCGTGACGCAGAAGGACGTGCATATCCAAAATATGACGGAGTTCATCGAAATGATGGAGGCCGAAAACCTGCGCCAGCAGATGATTGTATGCTGCGGCGGCCCGCGTATCTCCTACGAGTTGGCCAAGGAATTGGGCTTTGACGCCGGCTTCGGCATGAACACCTACGCCGACGACGTGGCCTCGTTCATTGCGCAGGAACTGGCCAAACGCATGGGCAAATAAGTATATATAGTATATACAAACATTTGAAATATTACGACTATGGATAAGAATCAAATGCGCGAAATCATCGCGCGGCGCGTGGCCAAAGAACTCAAGAACGGCGACGTCGTGAACCTCGGCATCGGCCTGCCTACGGCGGTGCCCAACTACCTGGCGCCGGGCGTGAAGGTGGTGCTGCAATCGGAAAACGGCCTGCTCGGCATGGGCGCCACGCCGGCCGAAGGTCAGGAAGACCCCGAATACATCAACGCGGGCGGTGGCTTTACCTCGCCGGCCTTGGGCGCCTGCTCGTTCGACAGCGCGACCTCTTTCGGCATCATCCGCGGCGGCCATGTGGACGCGACGGTATTGGGCGCGATGCAGGTGGATGAACAGGGCGACCTGGCCAACTGGATGATTCCCGGCAAGATGACCCCCGGCATGGGCGGCGCGATGGATTTGCTGACGGGCGCCAAGCTCGTGATTTTGGCCATGGAGCACACGGCCAAGGGCAACCCCAAGATTTTGAAGAAATGCACGTTGCCGTTGACGGCCAAGGGTCGGGTCAACCTGATTGTGACCGAAATGGGCGTGATGCGCATTACCCCCAAAGGCATCGAACTCATTGAAATAAACCCGGAATTCAAGCCGGAAGACGTACAGGCGGCCACCGAAGCGCAGCTGATCGTATCGCCGGACTTGAAACCGATGTTCTAATAGAGGTTCAAACATTATCATGGAC
>CAMXAS010000091.1 GCA_947179195.1 uncultured Bacteroidales bacterium | reverse complement strand
CAAATCGTCGGGTCACCCGTAAAAAAATGTCATCCTGACAGACGCCCGCGTTTTGGCACGGTCTATGCTGTGACGTCCGCCCGTAATTTATCCAAATAAAAACAAGCAAAACGATGAAAACCAAAGGCAAGATTGGGGTATCCACCCAGGATTTGTTTCCGATTATCAAGAAGTTCCTGTATTCGGACCATGAGATATTTTTGAGAGAGTTGGTGTCGAACGCCGTGGATGCCACGCAGAAGCTGAAGACGTTGGCTTCGACGGGCGAATTCAAGGGCAGCGTCGATAACCTGCGCGTGACGGTGACGCCCGACGCCAAGGCCGGCACGCTGACGATTTCGGACAACGGCATCGGCATGACGGCCGAGGAGGTGGATAAGTACATCAACCAAATCGCGTTCTCCGGCGCCGAGGAGTTCATGAAGAAATACAAGGACAACGCCCAGGCCATCATCGGGCATTTCGGCTTGGGGTTCTATTCGGCCTTCATGGTGAGCGACAAGGTGGAAATCGTGACGCGCTCCTACAAGGACGACGCGCCGGCGGTACGCTGGAGCTGCACGGGCACGACCGAGTTCACGATGGCCGAGGCCGAACGCGCCGAACGGGGTACGGACGTGATTCTGTATCTGAGCAAGGAGGAGAAGGATTTTGCGGAAGAAGAGCGCGTGGAATGGCTGTTGCGCAAATACTGCCGCTTCCTGCCCGTGGAAATCGTCTGCGGCAAGGAGAAGGAGTGGAAAGACGGCGCCTATCATGACACCGACCGCGACCTGATTGTCAACGACACGCACCCGGCCTGGACGCGCAAGCCGTCGGAACTCAAGGCCGAGGACTACGAGAAATTCTATCACGACCTGTATCCGGCCGCGGCCGACCCGCTGTTCCACATCCACCTCAATGTGGATTACCCGTTCACGCTGACCGGCATCCTGTATTTCCCCAAAATCAATTCGAAGCTGGAACTGCAGAAGAACAAGATTCAGCTTTACAGCAACCAGGTCTATGTGACCGATTCGGTGGAAGGCATCGTGCCCGACTATCTGACGTTGCTGCACGGCGTCATCGACTCGCCCGACATCCCGCTCAACGTGTCGCGCTCCTATCTGCAGAGCGACCGCAACGTCAAGAAAATCTCGTCGCACATCACGAAGAAGGTGGCCGACAGCATAGAGGGGCTGTATAAGAACGAGCGCAAGGATTTCGAGACGAAGTGGGACGACCTCAAGATTTTCATCCAGTACGGGATGCTCACCGACGAGAAATTCGCCGAACGCGCCGAGAAATTCTACCTGTTGAAGAATACCGACAAGAAATATTACGGCTTGGAAGAATACGCGGCGGCCATCAAGGACCAGCAGACCGACAAGGACAACAAACTCGTGTTCCTCTACGCGCAGGCGGCCGACGACCAGTATGCCTATATACAGGCGGCCAAGGCCAAGGGCTACGACGTGTTGATTATGGACGGCCAACTGGAAACGCCGTTCATCAACTTTTTGGAACAGAAACACAGCGACTGGCGGTTCGTGCGTGTGGACTCGGACGTGGCCGACCGGTTGATTCCGAAGGCGGAAGACCGGCAGCTGACTTGGACGGCCGAGGAACAGAAGCGGATGCGCGGCCTGTTCGACACGCAGTTGCCCAAGACCGGCGGGATGTATCATGTGGAATTGCAGCCCATGGGCGAGGACGCGGAGCCTGTGCTCGTGGCGCGTTCCGAATATATGCGGCGTATGAAGGAAATGGCCGAAATCAATCCGGAGATGGGTTTCTACGGGCGGATGGGCGATCAACTGAACATCGTCGTCAACACCGACCACCGCTTGATAAAGGCCGTGCAGGAACGCGCGGGCAAGGCCTTGGATGCGACGCTGAACCCGTTGCAGGCCAAGATAGCGGACTTGCAGAAGCAGAAGAAAGACATCGAGGATTTGTCCAAGGACTTGAAAGAGGCCGACAAGCCGGCTTCGGACAAGGACCGCATCGACGAACTGCATAAGCAGATTGCCGAGGTGGAGAAAGAGGAGCGCGAACAACTGCGTCAGTACGCCGCCGGCGACAAAACCATCGGGCAGCTCATCGACCTGGCCCTGCTGTCGAACGGCTTGCTCAAGGGCGAGGCCTTGCATACGTTCCTCAAACGTAGCGTGGATTTGATGAAATAAAAACCAAAAAACATAGGAAACATGAAAGCTAAAGTTTGGATTGTCGTGCTCATCGTCGTGGTCGTATTGGGCATGTGGATGGGTTCGACCTACAATAAACTCGTCAAGGCCGAAGAAAAGGTCAACTCGGCTTGGGCGCAGGTGGAGAACGTGTATCAGCGCCGGGCGGATTTGATTCCGAACCTCGTCAACACCGTCAAGGGGGCGGCCGATTTCGAGCAGTCCACGTTGACGTCGGTTATCGAAGCGCGGGCGGCCGCGACGCAAGTCAAGATAACGCCGGAGAACCTGACGGCCGAAAGCCTGGCGCAGTTTGAACAGGCGCAGGGGCAGGTCAGCTCGGCTTTGGGACGCCTCATGGTTACGGTGGAACGTTATCCGGAGTTGAAGGCCACGCAGAATTTCCGCGACCTGCAGGCGCAACTGGAAGGCACGGAAAACCGTATCAGCGTGGAACGCAAGAACTTCAACGAGGTGGTACAGGTCTATAACACGCGCCTGCGCCGCTTCCCGACCAACCTGATGGCCGGTATGTTCGGCTTCGAGAAGAAACCGTATTTCGCGGCTCAGCCGGGGGCGGAGACCGCGCCGGAAGTCAATTTCGACTTCGGCAAATAAGCGTCCGATGCGGAATGCGGACGAAGGGCAGCCACGGCGGGATTGGATTCAGCCGTGGCTGTTTTTGATTAGGCGTAAATAAAGCGAGTTATGGGAACGAAACGGGAACCGCTGTTGACGGCGGAAGAAAAGGAACGGATTGTCAAGGCCATCGGTGAGGCCGAACGGCAGACCTCCGGCGAAATCCGGCTGCGCGTGGAGCGGCTGTGCGCCGAAGACGTGCTGGACCGCGCCGCCTGGTGGTTCAAGAAACTGAAGATGCACAAGACGTTCTTGCGCAACGGCGTGCTGATATATGTGGCCGTGGACGACCGCAAGTCGGCCATCATCGGCGACGTGGGCATCCACAGCAAGTTGGGCAACGACTATTGGACGCAGACGCACGCGGCCATGACGGCCCGCTTCAAGGAGGGCGCGCTGGCGGACGGCATCGTGGAGGCCATCGGCGAGGTGGGGCAACGGCTCAAGGAAGCGTTCCCCTACGATGCGGTGTATGATAAAAACGAATTGTCGGATGAAATCTCTATGGACGATGAAAAGTAACGTATGGACGGCGGTGCTGTCGTGCGTGGTATGGACGGGGCTTGCCGTGGGCGCGTTGCAGGCGCAGGTGCCGGCGCGGCCGGTGCCGCCGCGTTTGGTCAACGACCGGGCGGGCGTCTTTACGGTGACGCAGCGGCAGACGATGGAATGGGAACTCGTGGCGTTCAACGATTCGACCTCCAACCAGATTGCGGTGGTGACGCTGCCGTCGCTCAATGGCTACGCGGCGGCCGACATGGCCTATGAAATCGGCAAGCAGTGGGGCGTGGGGCAGGCCGGGTTCGACAACGGCATCGTGGTGCTTATCAAGCCCAAGCGTGCGGACGAAGGCGGCGAGGTGTTTATCGCCACGGGCTACGGTCTGGAGGGCGCGATACCCGATGCGGTCTGCAAGCGCATCATCGAGGACGAGATGATTCCGCATTTCCGTGAGGACGATTACTACGGCGGCACGCAGGCCGCGCTGAAAGTGTTGAAGGCCTTGGCCTCAGGCGAAATCAAGGCCGACCGCTATTTAGACGACGGCGAGTTGGCGGCGATTGTGGTGGCGGGTTGCTTGCTCCTGTTCGCCTTCCTGCTGTTTATCGTGGCCTTGGTTCGGGCGCATAAGCACAACAAGGACGGCTTCAACGGCGGGGGAGACGGGGACGGCGGCCTCGGCGCGGCCATGGGCTTGTTGTGGTTGCTGTCGCATAGCGGCAACAGCTCGCACAGCGGCTCATGGGGCGGCTTTTCCGGAGGCGGCGGTTTCGGCGGCTTCGGCGGGGGAGGCTTCGGAGGCGGTGGCGCCGGCGGCCGTTGGTAGCCCGTCCGACTGTTTATAGTTTCGTTTTCAGGAACGACCGCAGGGATAGGTGTTGGATGCCAGGGTATTGTGGCAGGTCGCCGCTGACGGGATCCATCGATACCACGTATTTCGGAAAGTTGTCGCGTATGGCTTTCAGATTTCCGAATTCCCGCTTAATCGTTTCGTCCGCGGCCAACAGATAGGTGCATTGCACATAGAGGGTTTTCCCGCCTCGGGTCGCCACAAAGTCGATTTCGCCTTGGCGCAGGCTTCCCACCCACACCTTGAAACCTTGGGTCAGCAGATGGTGCCATACCACATTCTCCATCACTTTCTCAATGCTGCTGCGTAGGTTGAAGCCACAGAGCAGGTTGCGCACGCCGTGGTCGGCGAAATAGTATTTGTAGTTTTGTTCGAACAGCCGTTTGCCGTGAATGTCGTAGCGTTGTACGGGCGATAGGATGAGTGCGCCGCACAAATGTTTGATATAGGCGGCGGTCAGGGAGTCCGAGAACTTTTCGCCCTGCGATTTCATCGTATTGGTAATGTTGCGCATGGAAATCAACTTGCCGATGTTGTCGGCTAAAAAAGCGGTTAGGTTTTCCATAAACGCCACGTTTCTTATCTCTTCCCGCGCAATGACATCGCGCATCATAACGGTATTATATACACCTTGCAGATAGTCGCGGGTTTGGCTTTCGTCAAAGATGTCGAAATGGCATAAACCGGGCAGACCGCCCACGCGCAGATAGTGGCGCAGGCTGTCGTCCGAATCCTCTAAGTGGTGGAACGTCAGGAATTCTTCGTAGGAAAGGCTGTGAATGGGGATTTCCAAAAAGCGTCCCGACAGCCGCGTGCTGAGTTCCGTCGAAAAAATATAGGCATTGCTGCCCGTGGCGATGATTTGGCAGCGGTTTTCGGCATGGAGGCTGCGGAGCGCATTCTCGAAATCCGGAATGTCCTGCACTTCATCAATCAGCAGATAATTCCGGCCGCTTTGGGGTAGATGCGCCACCGTATAATCGTATAAATCTTCGGCTGAAACAAGACTGCGGAAAGCTTGCAATTCCTTGTCGATATAGAGGATATGCGCCTTAGGCCTGTTGTCTTTGAGCCATTGGTTCAATTGTTTAAGCATATAACTCTTCCCGACGCGCCGCTGTCCGACGAGTATCAGCATCATCTTCTTATCTAATCTGGCGATGATTTTGTCGAGATATAATGTTCTGTTTATTATGTCCATATATTTTGTTTTTGCAAAAGTAATTATTTATATCATGCAAAACAAGCAAAAATGTAAATTTTTTCATATTATACATATGTACTTTTGCATAAAATGTAATATTTGCATATTATACCTATGTATTTTTGCAATATATTGGTATATTTGCATCGATATACCAAC
>CAMXAS010000090.1 GCA_947179195.1 uncultured Bacteroidales bacterium | reverse complement strand
CGATGAAACCCCGATGGAACGCCCTCAAAGGGCAGGTGCGGGACAAAGTCCTGCCGTGGCTGGAAAAGGCCGAGGCGTGGCCCAAGGGCCACCTCTCGGAGCGCACGTTCCTGATTTGGATGGGCTTGCTGATAGGCGTGGTGAGCGGCTTGGTGGCCGTCTTGCTCAAAAACATGATTTATTATTTCGGGGCCTACGTGCTCGATGTCTTCGCGGCCGACAGCCGCAATTTCCTATTGCTCGTCTTCCCGCTCATCGGTATCACGCTCACGTATATCTACGTCCGTTATATCCTCAAAGACAACATCAGCCACGGCGTAAGCCGCGTGCTTTACGCCATCTCCAAGACGGGCGGCTATATGAAGCGGAGCCGGATGTATTCTTCGCTCGTGGCCAGTACGCTCACCATCGGTTTCGGCGGTTCGGTGGGGCCGGAAGCCCCGGTCGTGCTGGCGGGGGCGGCCATCGGCTCCAACATCGGGCGGCGGCTCAAGGTCGATTACAAGACGATGGTGCTGCTGATTGCCTGCGGTTCGTCGGGCGCGGTGGCCGGCAGTTTCGGCGCGCCCATCGCCGGCTTCATCTTCGCGCTGGAGGTGCTCATGATAGACCTCACGATGGGGTCGTTGATGCCGTTGCTCATGGCTTCGCTCGCCGGCACCGTCGTGTCGGCCCTGCTCATGGGGCGGTCGGCCATGTTCCATTTCGACGTCTCGTCCGACTATGTGCTGCGCGACCTGCCGTTCTATGTCATCCTCGGCTTGCTGTCGGGCTTGGTTTCGCACTATTTCCTCTTTATGACCGAGCGTATCGAACGCTGTTTCGGCTTCCTCAAAAGCGGGGTCGCGCGCCTGTTCATCGGCGGCGGCCTGCTCTGCGTGCTCGTCTTCCTGTTCCCGCCGCTCTACGGCGAGGGCTTCAACTTTATCGCCGACATCATCCAGGGCGATACCGACCGCCTGCTCAACAATACGTTCCTCTACGAATACCGCCATATCACGCTCATCTTCCTGGCCTACGTGCTGTTCATCATGCTCATCAAGGTCGTGGCCATGGCGCTTACCAACGGCAGCGGCGGCGTGGGCGGCGTGTTCGCGCCCTCCATGTTCGTGGGGGCGTTCCTCGGCCTGTTCATGGCCCACGCGCTCAACGTCTGCTTCCCGGGGCTGAACCTGCCGGAGGCCAACTTCGCGCTGACGGGCATGGCGGCCGTCATGGCCGGCGTCATGCACGCGCCGCTGACCGCCCTGTTCCTCGTGGCCGAGATATCGGGCGGCTATAAGATGTTCGTGCCGCTCATCCTCGTGTCGGTGCTGGCCTATTACATCAACCTGTACTTTCATCCGCACTCAATATATACAAAGAAGCTGGCCGAGAAAGGCAACCTCATGACGCACAACAAAGATACGGTCGTGTTGTCGCTGTTGGACAAGCAGACGCTCGTGGAGCGCAACTTCGCCACGGTGCGGCCGCAGGACACGTTGCGGCAGCTCATCACGGCCATCGGCATTTCCTCGCGCAACATCTATCCCGTTACGGACGAAGACAACCGCTATTTGGGCGTCGTGTTCCTCGATGAGGTCAAGCCGCTGATTTTCCGTGCGGAACTCTACGACAAGATTACGGTCGCCGACGTGATGTTCCGTCCGCAGTGCACGGTGGATATGTCGGAAAGCATGGAATCCATCGCGCAGAAGTTCCTGACCGTTGCGGACTACAACATCGCGGTGCTGGACGGCGACCGCTACGAGGGCTTCCTGTCGCGGGCCAATGTGTTCTCCTCTTACCGGCAGAAGGTCAAGGAAATGTCAAGTGATTGAAAAAAACAACCAAACGATATGAAAAAACGGAATTTACTGACAGGCGTGGGGCTTTGCATGACGGCTCTGATGATGTGGACGCCGGATGCGGCGGCGCAGACGGCGGAAGGACAGGCGCCCAAACATTGGACGGTGGAACAGGCGGTGGCCGACCGTTCGCTGCGTCCCGAAGGCGTGGGCTTGCTCTATTGGGGCGAGGGAGACCCCGACAACCTGTTTTACAGTTACAACAACAAGGTGCTTTGCTTCAACGTCAGAAACCAAACGACCGATACGATTCTGACGCTGGCGCATTTCGAAAAACTCAAGGAGCAGTATGCGCCGGGCACCGCCCCGTTGACGGCCTTGCCGAACATCCTCGCCATCCATCGGAACAACATGGTGCTGTATTACGACCAGGCCTATTATATCTGGACGTATGCCGACAACACGGTGCAGCTATATACCTCCATGCCGGCCGCGGCCACGAATTTCTCCTTCAACCGCATAGACGGCTATTCGGCTTTCACGCAAGACAACAATCTGTATGTCATCAAAGACGGCGTTAAATTCGCCGTGACGAAAGACGAGAATCCGGGCATCGTCAACGGGCAGGTCGTGCACCGCAACGAGTTCGGCATCACGAAGGGGATATTTTGGGACCCGACGGGCGAGAAAATCGCGTTCTACCGCATGGACGAAACCATGGTGCGCGAAGCGCCGCTGTTGGGTATGGCCGGCGAGGAAGAGACCCTGGAGCCGACGCGCTACCCGGAAGCCGGCACCACGTCTCACAGCGTCAGCGTGGGCGTTTACGACCTCAATACCTACGACAAGATTTTCCTTAAGCCGTGTTTCGACACCAACCCGTATATCACGGGCATAACGTGGTCGCCCGACAGCAAGGAGATATATACCGTTCAGTTGGACAGGGCGCAGAAGCATCTGGCGGTTTTCTGCCATGACGCCGCCACGGGCGAGATGAAACGCAAGCTGTTCGAAGAAACGAATCCGATATGGGTGGAACCCGAAAATCCCGTGATTTTCCGTCCCGGCCATCCCGACCAAATCATTTGGAACAGCGAACGCAACGGCTACAACCACCTGTACCTGTACAACACGCAGGGCAAGTTGCTCAAGGCCATTACGCCCGACAAGGAAGCCTGGGAGGTGAGCGAAATCGTGGGCTGTTCGTCCGACGGCAAATACGTCTATTTCATGGGTACGAAGGAGTCGCCCTTGGAACAGCATCTGTACCGCGTGCAAATCGACAACGGCCGCATCAAGCGTCTGACTAAAGAGGCGGGCACGCACCAAATTCGGATGAACCCGACGGGTTCGTGCTTCGTTGATATATACAGCAATTACGACGAGGCGCGCGTAACGCAGGTTATCGATGCGGAAGGCAATCTGCTCAAGAAACTGTTGGTAAGCAAAGACCCGCTCGCCGGTTATGCCAAGCCCCAAACGCGCGTGTTCAAAATCAAGGCGGCCGACGGCGTGACCGACCTGTACGCGCGTATGATTCTGCCGCCCGATTTCGATTCCACGCGCCAGTATCCGGTTATCGTCTATGTTTACGGCGGACCCCACGTGCAGTTGATTACGAACAGCCATCTGGCGGGCAGTCCGCTCACGTTGCAGCATTTCGCGCAGGAGGGTTTCATCGTCTTCACGGTTGACAGCCGGGGTTCGGCGCACCGTGGCTTCGCGTTCGAGAGCGCGATACACCGCAACATCGGTACGGTGGAAGTGGCCGACCAGATGAAGGGGATTGAATATCTGTATTCCTTGCCCTATGTTGACCGCAACCGCATCGGCGTGGACGGCTGGAGCTACGGCGGCTTCATGACGATGAGCCTCAAGCTGCGCTATCCGCAAGTGTTCAAGGTGGCGGTGGCCGGCGGCGGCGTCATGAACTGGGCCTGGTACGAAATCATGTACGGCGAGCGTTATATGGAAACGCCGCAGAGCAACCCGGAGGGCTACGAATACGCCAATCTGCTGAACCTGACCGACAGCGTTTCGGGCAAAATCCTCATGATTCACGGCGGCAAGGACGCCACCGTACTGCCCAAGCACAGCCTCTATTTCATCGACGCGTGCGCGCAGAGCGGCAAGCAAATCGACTTCTTCATGTATCCCAATGCGGCGCACGGCGTCTATGGCCCGGCGCGCAAGCATTTGGACCGCATGATTTTCGAATATTTCAAGAACAACCTCTAAGGGGTCTGACGGATGGCGTGCGACTTGACGACCGGCTCCCGGTGTCCGCAGCGGCATATCGACATAGCGGACTACCGCTATCCGTTGCCTGAGGAACGTATCGCGCTCTACCCCTCGGCGGAGCGCGACGCTTCCAAACTGCTCGTCTATCGCGGCGGGGAGGTGCGGGAGAGTTGTTTTGCGCGGCTCGGCGACTTCCTGCCGGCCGACACGCTGCTGGTCATGAACGACACCAAGGTCGTGCACGCCCGTTTGGTGTTCCATAAGGGCGTCGATGCGGCATCCGTTCCGGAGCCGGCGGCCTTGGGGGCGCGCATCGAGATTTTCTGTCTGGAGCCCTTGCGCCCGGTGGACATCGCGCAGGCGTTCGCGGCGCGGGGCGAGGTGGAGTTTCTGTGTCTGATAGGCAATAACAAGAAGTGGAAAGGCGGCGACCTGTGCATGACGTTTACGGCGCAGGGGCGGCGCGAAGTGCTGCGGGCCACGCGGCTCGGGGCGCAGGGCGATGCGTTCGCCGTGCGTTTCTCGTATGCGGCCGACCTCTCGTTTTCGGAGGTGTTGGAGGCGTCGGGCAAGGTGCCGCTGCCGCCCTATATCCGCCGTCAGGCGGAGGATACCGATGCGGGCCGCTATCAGACGGTCTTCGCACGGCACGACGGCTCGGTGGCCGCGCCGACGGCGGGGCTGCACTTTACCGAGAACCTGTTGGCGGCCTTGACGGAAAAGGGTATCGCGCAGGCGCGGCTGACGCTGCACGTCGGCGCGGGCACGTTCAAGCCCGTGAAGGAGGGCGAAATCGGCGGACATGCGATGCACCGCGAGTATGTCTCGGTGCCTGCGGCCACGGTGGCGGCCTTGCGGGAGGCCGTGGCGGCGGGGCGGCCGGTGGTGCCGGTCGGCACCACGTCCATGCGCAGCCTCGAAAGCCTGTATTGGTGGGGCGTCTCGCTCCTCGACGCGCCCAAAGAGACGGCCGTCCTTGCGTCCGACGCGGCGGGTCTGTCCGCTGCATCCGGCGGTGACGGGGCTGAAATGCCGCTGTTCGAGCTGGCGCAATGGACCCCATACGAAACGTATGGCGGCCGCCTGCCTTATCCGCCGGCGCAAGTCCTGTCGGCTTTGAGCGACTACCTGCGGGACACGGGCGCGGAGGCCGTGAGCGGCTATACGGCCCTTATGATTGCGCCCGGCTATCCGTTCGCGTTCTGTCGGGGCTTGGTCACGAACTTCCATCAGCCGCAGAGTACGCTGTTGCTCCTCGTGGCGGCTTTGGTGGGCGACGGCTGGCGGGGGGTGTACGACTACGCCTTGGCGCACGGCTTCCGCTTCCTAAGCTACGGCGACGGCTGCCTGTTTCTGCCATAACCCATACCCGTTATAGTGGCTTATCGGCACTGCGTACCGCTGGGCTTGCGGAGATTGCATCTCCGGAGCTTTTTATTGCGATGCTGCGCATCGCTGGACTTAAAACCTTTTCTTTTGTCGAAAAGAAAAGGTTTTACCAAAAGAAACGACCAC
>CAMXAS010000089.1 GCA_947179195.1 uncultured Bacteroidales bacterium | reverse complement strand
CCTGTTGACCAAAGCCCCATGAATCTTGTTGTGAAAATCATCGCGCACCATCAGCAACGGTTCCCCTGTAGAACCGCTTGTTTTCAAAGCCGTATATTTGCCTGAAAGCAGAGAGGTGTCCTTCACGTCCCGGTCAAGATACGCGCCGACCTTTTCCTTATTCAGGCTTCGATCGGTCAGCCAGTCATCATAGTTAGCCTGCAGTATTTTCTTCTCTGTGGGGGGCAGGTCCCGCAGCGTATAATGTTCCGGCAACCCGCTGTAGAGTTCCTTGAAATAAGGGGAATTCTGCCTTGCGTACGCCACCAGCTCACGCAATCGTTTATTCCTTATATCCAGTCTTTCCCCTGCGGAAATATGCCCGGCTTCCTCTATCAGCCTTACGGCATCGCTATATGCTATTGTCTTCATCCTATGCACCGGTTAAGCATCGAAGAACCCGAGGCCCTCGATTGCGGTTAAAAATCTGTCTATGTAATCCCAGGACGTGACGGACCAGGAGAAACCAAGCCGATAAAGCACCTGCATCGTATATACATTCTGCCGGAGAACATCGGATGATTTCTGTCCCTTCGCCATATTCTGATACGCCAGGAGGCTTGACAACTGTTTTGCCTTTACCGGATCTTCCTTGGCTTCATCGAGAGACTTGGAGAATTTGCCAAGCTCTACAAATTCAACGCCTTCTCCTATATACTTCAATTCCCGCAATACATCCCCGAACAATATATTGTGGTTATTGTAAGGATGGAATACGACGCATGCCTTCGGCGTGCATGAAAGCAGGACAATGGCCCTTGCCACCTCGTTGATGGGTGAGAATTCCACGGTAAGGTCCCTCGATTCATAGGGGCAACAGCCCAGCATATTATAGACTTTCAGTCTGCCCATGAAAGAGTTGGTCTGGAAATTAACCTGAAACTCGCCATCCGTGCTTCTGGGCGCGAGATTCCCCACCCGCATGATTTTGGCGACAAGGCCTTTCGTTGCGACGGCTTCAAGCACCGCCCTTTCGGCGAGGAACTTCGAGAGAATATACTTATTGCCGAGGTATTGCCCCATGTAAAGACTTTCCTCATTGAAAATCCTGTCGTGAGCCGGGATACCGTTCACACTCAGGCCACGGGTACTTGCGGTGGAGACCTGAATCATCCTGGCGCCGGTAGCAAGGCAATATTCAATACAATGTTCCGCACCGCCAACGTTCACGTCCTCGATTTCCGTCCCTTCCGCAAAATGCTTGACAATCGCGGCACAGTTTATCAGGGTATCGACTTTGACCGCCGTATCGATTTCAGAGGTCACATCCCCCGGAATCACCTGCAACCTGTTGCCGAATAGCCCGTCGAACGTATTTTCAAAATAATAGAACAGCAGGGTCTTCAGGCGTTCTTCGGCGCTCTTGACATCCTTGGCCCTTATCAGGCAATAGATTTGCGCCGCATCGGAATCAATCAGCTGTTTGAGGATATGGATGCCGAGATAGCCGGTGGGGCCGGTCAGCAGGACTTTGCCGAGCTTCAACGGCTCTCCGAGCCGGAACGCCTCGAGGGTATTTTGTTTAAGCAGGGCGTTTATGGCCGAATAATCATAATCCGTTACCTCATCTTTCTCCGGGGCGTCGTCGGAGACACCGAGGATAAAGTTGGCGAGTTTTCTCGGCGTCGGGTTCGCGAACACATCGCCGTACGCCACATGATACCCCAACTTGTCCGTTTCGATAATCACCCTCGTCGTTACGAGCGAAGTACCTCCCAACTCATAGAAACTGTCATTCGCACCGACCTTGTCCAGGTTGAGAATCTTCGCGAATATATCGGCGATATGCCGTTCCGTTTCATTGGCGGGCGCCTCATATTCTCCGGAAAGGGCAAGCTCCGGAGCGGGCAGCGCCTTGACATCGGTCTTGCCGTTTGGGGTCAGCGGAAACTTATCCATCTGCCGGTATGCGGTGGGCACCATATACTTGGTAAGGTTCTTTCCCAGTTCCGCTTTAAGTTCGGCTATGTCAACCTTCCGGTCCGCCGTGAAATAAGCCGCCAGATGGTCTTCCCCTTTAATCCCGACTATCTTGACCACAACGTTTCGGATGCCTTCTACCGCCGCCAAAGCCGCCTCCACTTCTCCGAGTTCAATCCGGAGCCCGCGCAGCTTTATCTGATTGTCGGTCCGGCCAAGGATTTCCACATCGCCGTCCTCGGTCCATCGGGCATAGTCCCCCGATTTATAGACGCGCATGCCCTTGTAGTCTATAAATCTTTCAGCCGTCATCTCGGAAAGGTTGTTATATCCCGTAGCCACTCCCAGACCGCCGATATAGAGTTCTCCCACGATACGGGCGGGAAGCTCGTTGCCATCCCTGTCCACCACAAATTCCGTCACGTTCAAGAGAGGCTTTCCCACACTGACACGATTGGTATGCGTCATGTCCTTGCAGTTGGAGGAAACCGTAATCTCCGTCGGACCGTAGGTATTGAATATCCGTGCTTCCGGAGCGGCGGCCCTCAATTTGTCAAGAAGGCCATCGGCATATTTCTCGCCACCGCACATAATGACCTTACACTGCCCAATCGCATCCGCGAAAGCCGGCAACTCCATGAATTGCAGCATTCTTGAAGGCGTGGTATTGAAAGCGTCCGCTTTCGTTTCCTTAAACAGCCTTGAAAGCGTAATCGGATTGGTGGTCTGTTCTTCATCGGCAAACACAAGCGTCAATCCGTTGTTCAAGGCGGCCCCGATTTCTTTCAGGCTCATGTCGAACGAAATGGTCGTGATGGAAAGCAAGGTGCTTGCGGTGGTCGCCAAAGCGTGTATATGGGTATTGGCCGGATGGTCCAGCAAGTAATTGGCAATACTTTCATGGCGAAGCATCACCCCTTTGGGCTTGCCGGTCGAACCGGAAGTATAGATTAGATACGCGAGGTCTTCCGGGGTAATTTCCAACGCGGGGCGTTCGGAATTTCCCGCCAACAGCGTCTCTACGTCGATGGCATTGGTGAAATCCTTCAGCCTGTCCTTGGTCGTGATGACATAGGCGGCCCCGCTGTCATTCAGGATATGCTGGATTCTCTCTACCGGATACTCAGGGTCGCAAGGGATATACGCGCTTCCGGCTTTCATCACCCCATACATGGACAGAATCACCTTCGCGGTTCTGGGAAGCAGCAACGCGACCTTACTTCTCGGCGCCACGCCCAGACCGAGCAAATTGTTGGCAATCATATTGGCCGTGGCGTCAAATGCCCGGTAGGTATATTCGCCATCGCAAGCGATAAGGGCCTTCCGGTCCGGCGTCTTTTGAGCGAAATACTCCACCGCCTCCTGAAAATAATGAAACTTGGGCGCCGCCATCTTAACCGTACGGAATTTTTCCAGTTCCCGCTCGCGTGCCTCATCGATAAGATTGACCGCTTTCATCTTCCCGGAGGCGTTCGTGCGCATCTTATCCGCGACAATCACGATACTGCGGGCGAACCCTTCCATCAAACTCCGGCTGTAAAGGGCGTCATTGTAGTACACCACGACCGCGGGTTTGCCATCGGCAAGCTCGATATGTACCGAAACCTTGAATTTGGCCACGTCCTGCTCCAGGCTTTCCATCCCTTTCAGTTGCGGGAAACCGTTATCGCCGATAACGCCGAGTTGATATTCATATACGATTTCCGGCCGATATCCATAGTCGGCGGAAATGCGGGCAAACGGATATTTTTCGTGGTCGAGAACGCCACTGAATATGCCGGCGCTCCGCCTGATGAATTCTTCGATGGACTCGTCTTCCACCTTGACGGCCAAAGGAAGCGTGTTGACGAACATCCCGAAGGTTTCTCCGGTGCGCACGTCGCTTCGTCCGCTACTGATGGTGGAAAGATATACATTGGCGTCGTTGACGTATCTTGACACGGTATAGAACGTGGCGGCCAACATCACCGCAGCCTGTGTCACGCCAAGCCGCCTTGCGAATTCATCCACCCGGTCCGAATCGAAATGGGATGCGGCCGTCCTCAGTTTCCCTTCCGTTTCCTTCCCTTTCAGGTCGTTCGGAATTTCACTTACATTTTCCAAATCGGCAAGGAGTCGGGCGTAATATTGCCCGTTGGCCTCAAAGGTTTCCGATTTTTCAAAATCCTTTTCATCCGCCACATATTGGAAATAGGTATAGCTTTCAGGCGAAAGCTTTTCCCCCTTCAAGACCTGTTGCAGCTGGCGGAGGAAAATATCAAGCGACGTACCGTCAAACACCAGATGGTGGAAATCAGCGAGCAGACAGATATCATCGGGCGTTTCCACCACTTCCATCCTGTAGAGCGGTCCGTTGGACAGATGAAAGGGTTTGACAAATGAATTTTTATACGCCTCAAGTTGTTCCGGCGTCATTTGGGACACCTTTACTTCCGGCATGTGACCGTCCATCAATACCTGCATCACGCCCGTCTCGGTATTCTTAAAACAGGATGCAAGGGAGCGATGGGCCGCGACCACCTCTTTCACCGCACCGGCCAGTTGCTCGGCAGACAGGGCCTTACTAAACCGGAACATGGCCGGAATATTATAGGTAACGTCGGCGGGACGTTTCATACATTCGAAATAGACACCGGTCTGCGGGAATGAGATCGGCGACGACTTCGCTTCCGTCCCTTCGGCCTTTGGCCCCGTCCCCCCGGCTTTTTCGCCCGAAAGAAGCTGACCGAGGATGATGTTCTCGACCGTCTCGACGCTCCCGCCGTTTAACAGGTGCTTGGACGGAATTTCCACACCGAATCTTTTATATAGCTGGGAAGCGAGCTTGATGCTAAGAATGGACGTGAGGCCGTAATGCGTAAAAGGCGAAGTGACGCCAAATCCGTCGTTGCCCAAGGTCTTTTCAGCAATCGCACGTATTTCCTTTTCAAGAATGTTTAATGGACGTTGCATCTCGGCTTCATCGGCCTCAACCTTGAATTCAGGTTCCGGCAACGCCCGCTTGTTGACCTTCTGGTTTTGATTCAGCGGGATACGTTCAATCTGCATCGTAACGGCCGGCACCATATAAGGCGGTTTCCTATCGCGGATGAAATCATTGAGGGCGTTTATATCCACAGGATTATCGCTCACCACATAAGCGGCGATGTATTTCCCGCCTGAGGGATGGTCGAATGCCACGACGGTCGCATTCCGGATGCCTTCGAATTCCCGAATCACCGACTCCACCTCGCTTAACTCTATCCTGAACCCGCGGATTTTGACCTGACCGTCACTCCGCCCGACGAAATCAATGGTACCATCGGCACGGTAACGGACCATGTCGCCCGTCCGGTACGCTTTACCATAATCCCCGCCGGCAAACGGATTCGATACGAAGACCTCGGCCGTCTTTTCAGGGCGGTTCAGATATCCTTCCGCCACATGGGGACCGGCTATCCACAATTCACCGACGGCGCCTACCGGCACCCGCTTGCCTTCGTCATTCACGATATATCCCTTAATGTTGTCCAGAATCTTGCCGATCGGAATATCGGTTTCGTCCTTTTTCAACTGATAAATCGATGACAATATCGTGCCTTCCGTAGGGCCATAGGCGTTATAGGT
>CAMXAS010000088.1 GCA_947179195.1 uncultured Bacteroidales bacterium | reverse complement strand
GCGGCGGCCGCCCCTGCCCCACCGGTAGCCGCCCCGCCACAGCCTCCGGTCGCGACACCTCAACCAGCGACACCGGTCGTAACACCGGTCGCAGCGCCAACCGCACCTCAACCCGCGGCATCGGCCCCGACCGACACGTCCCCCGCCACCGTGCGCCGCGCCCCGCTTTCCATCAAGCACATCCAAAAGAACCTCGCGTCGTTGCAACAGGCCGCCCCTACCGTGACGGCCGCCGCCCCCGCCCGTCCGATTGACTTTTCCGAATTGCCGGCCATCTGGAACGCCTATGCCGACAGTTTCCAAACCAAGTCGCCGGGCAAATACGACATTCTCAAACACGCGCAAATCAAGGCCGAAGACCATACGGTCGAACTGACGGTAGGCAATGCCGTGCAGGCCGATATGCTGGAAGAGGCCAAGGCGGACATCTGCGCCGCCCTTCGGGATGCCTTGCACGCGGATGCCCTGTCGTTGAACATCCGCATCGACGAGCAAATCAAACAGGACATAAAAGTATATACAGCCAACGAGAAATACAAGAGTATGCTCGAACAGAATGCCGAACTGCGCAACTTCAAAGACGCGTTGCAGTTGGACATCGAATTATAGTGAATTGAACGCCATGAGAAACATCGCATTATGGTTGGTCGGCCTCCTCTGCGCCATAGGCCCGGCGGTTTCCGCCCAGGATTTGAACCGCAACCTACCGGTAGATCCGCAGGTCCGCATCAGCCGTTTGGACAACGGCTTGGTCTATTACCTCCGCCAAAACGCCAAACCCGAGAACCGGGTCATGATGCAACTGGTCGTCAACGCCGGCTCCATCTGCGAAAGCGATGACCAAACGGGGCTCGCCCACTTCTGCGAACACATGATGTTCAACGGCACGGAGCATTTTCCGAAAAACGAACTGGTCGATTTCCTGCAAAGCACGGGCGTGCGCTTCGGCGGCGACATCAACGCCTACACGACGTTTGACGAAACGGTCTATATGCTTGAAATCCCCACCGACAAAGAAGGCCTGCTCGAAAAAGGCTATCAGGTGCTGGAAGACTGGGCGCACCAAGCCACACTGGACAGCCAGGCCATAGACGAGGAACGCGGCGTCATCATCGAGGAATGGCGCATGGGCTTAGGCGCCGACGACCGTATGCGCCAAAAGACGTTACCCGTCCTGCTGAACAACTCGCGCTATGCCGAACGGATGCCCATCGGCAAAATCGACAACCTGCGCACGTTCAAGCCCGAAAGCCTGCGCCGCTTCTACCGCGACTTCTACCGCCCCGACCTGCAGGCCGTCATCGTGGTGGGCGACATCGACCTCGATGCCGCCGAAGCCCAAATCAAACAGCGGTTCGGCGCGTTGCAGAATCCGGCGGACGCGCCCGCACGGCCTTACGCCACCGTGCCCGACAACGCGAAGCCGCTCGTGGTGGTGGCCACCGACAAGGAAGCCACGAACAACACGCTCGTCGTATTCTTCAAACAGCCCTACCGGCCGATTGTGACCGTGGGCGACTTCCGCAACGACCTACTCCGGGACTTGGTGACCGAAATGTTCAACACGCGGCTCAACGAAATCATCCTGGAAGCCGACGCGCCCTTCATCCATGCGGGCCAAGGCTACGGGCCGCTGGTGCGTCAGGTCTATGTCAACCAACTCTACGCCTTGGCCAAGGAAGGCCGCACGGCCGAAGCCCTGACCGCCCTGTTGACGGAATGCTACCGCGTGACGCGGCACGGCTTCTTGGAAAGCGAACTGGAACGCGCCAAACAAAGCCTGCTGACCAACTACGAAATCGACGCGTCCGAAGCGGACAAAACGCCGTCCAGCCGGTTGGCCACGCGCTATGTCTCGAACTTCCTCTATCAAATGCCCGTCATATCCTCAGCCGACTGCTATAAATTGGCCAAGCGGCTGTTGCCCGGCATTACGGTGGAAGAGGTGACGGCGGCCGCCCGCGCGGGCATTACGGACCACAACCTGGTCATCGCGTTGACCGCGCCCGAAAAAGCGGACGTGGCCGTGCCGACCGAAGCCGACCTGATGGCCATTTACACGGCGGTCAAAAACGACACGGCCATCGCGCCCTACGAAGACCGTTTCAGTGATGAACCGCTCGTAAGCCTGCCCGCGCGGGCGGCCGACGGGGCGGAAATCCTGGGCGAAGACGCGCACGGCATCACGCAGGTCAAGCTTTCCAACGGTATCATCGTCCACCTGAAACCCACGGCCTTCAAGAACGATGAAATCCTGCTGGGGGCCTACAACCTCGGCGGTACGTCGCTCGTGGAACTGCCCGACCTGATTTCGGCGACGATGGCCGGCGCCATCCAGTCCCAAAGCGGCTTGGGCGCTTTCGACAACACCGAACTGAACAAAAAACTACAGGGGCATACCGTGGCCTATCAAGCCGGCCTCGACGATTTGCGCGCCATCATCAACGGCTCTTCCTCCGTCAAGGATTTGGAACTGTTGCTGCAAATCAACTACCTCACGTTCACGGCACCCCGCAAAGACCTGCGGGCCTGTCGCAGCCTCGTCTCCAAACTCAAGACGCGCTACCGGCTGTTGAAAGCCAGCCCGAATTACGTCTTTTCCGACACCCTGCTCCGCGTGGCCTCCAACTACGACCCGCGCGTCAACTTCCTGTTGAGCGAAAGCCAATTGGAGCAAATCGACGCCGACCGCGCTTATGCTATTTTCCGCGAACAGTTCGCCAACGCCGGCAGTTTCCATTTTTACCTCGTGGGCAGTTTCCAAATCGACGACAGCCTGCTCTCGCTCTTGGAGACGTATTTGGGTTCCCTCCCCGCCCAGGCGGAAGAACGGCATTGGCGCGACATCTCCACCCCGATGCCGACGGCCAAAACCGAATTCGAACTGGAAATGGGGGCGGACGAACAGAGCATGGTCGGCCTCGTCTTCACGATGCCTTATAACTGGGACTTGCCGACACGCCAAAGCCTCTCGTTCTTCAGCGACCTGATGGAAATCAAACTGCTGGAGAAAATCCGCGAGGAAATGGGCGGGGTCTATTCGCCGGCCGTGAGGATAGAACTGGAACGCTACCCCAAAACGGAAGCCTCGTTCATCATCCTGTTCGGTTGCGACCCGCAACGCACGGACGAAATCACGGAAGCCGTGCTGGAACAAATCCGACTGCTCATCAAGGAAGGGCCGACCGAGACCGACTTGAACAAGGTGAAGGAAACCCACAAGCGGTCGTTTGAGAAGAACCTCGGCAGCAACGAATTCTGGCTGTCGATGATGATGCAGGCCGACTATATCGGCACGGATTTGGACGGCCTCGACAAAGACATCCAGTTTCAGCGCATCGAAAACCTGAAAGCCAAGACGATACAGAAAACGCTGAAAAAGTATCTGAATCCGGCCGTGTATGTCCGCGGGGTGTTGAAACCCGCCCCGGAAGACGAGGAGTAAGGGGCGAAAAACGCGGACAGGTTTGTTTTTCGATAATTTATCGCTATATTTGCGGGCTTTTGCCCCTTGTGGCTTCATCGTTTCAAGGGGTTATAAGGCTGAAATTTAATTACTAACACTTTAAAAAGTAAAACGATGAACCAGTATGAAACCGTTTTCATTATGACTCCCGTTTTGTCTGATGAACAGATGAAGGAAACGGTAAAGAAGTATCAGTCGTTGCTCAAGGAGCAAGGGGCTGAGATTGTCTATGAAGACAATTGGGGATTGCGTAAATTGGCCTATCCCATTCAGAAGAAAGGCACCGGATTCTATTACCTGATAGAATTCAAGGCCGAAGGCAAAGTCGTGGACGTATTGGAAACGGCTTTCCGTCGCGACGAAAAGATGTTGCGCTTCCTGACCGTTAAGTTGGACAAGTTCGCCATCGCTTACAACGAGAAGAAGCACAACAAGAAGAAAGAAGAAAGTATTAACGCTTAAAACGAATAGGAAATGGCTGCTAACGATAACGACATAAAGTACTTAACGCCGATTGCAGTAGAGACCAAGAGAAAGAAATACTGCCGGTTCAAAAAGAGCGGAATCCGTTACATCGACTATAAGGATGCGGATTTTCTGCTCAAATTCGTCAACGAACAAGGTAAAATTTACCCCCGCCGTCTTACCGGTACTTCGCAGAAGTATCAGAAGAAAGTCGCTCAAGCCATCAAGCGTGCCCGTCACCTGGCTTTGATGCCCTATGTTGCGGACTTATTAAAATAAGAAGGAGGAAGTACAGATGGAAATCATTTTAACGCAAGACGTGGCTCACTTGGGCTACAAAGACGATATCGTAACCGTTAAGAACGGCTACGCCAACAACTATCTGATTCCGCAAGGCATGGCGGTGATGGCTACGGCCGGCGCCAAGAAAATGCTGGCTGAAACCTTGAAACAACGCGCTTTCAAGGCCGAAAAGATTAAACAGGAAGCCGAAGCCGTTGCGGCCAAATTGAACGGTCTGACGGTTCGCATCGCGGCCAAGGCCGGCGCTTCCGGCAAGATTTTCGGTTCGGTCAACGCGATTCAGATTGCCGACGCGCTGAAAGAACAGCACCAGATTGAGATTGACCGCAAGAAAATCATGATTGTAGGCGATGCCATCAAGGAAACCGGCACGCACACGGCCAACATCAACCTGCACCGCGAAGTGAAAGCGGAAATCACGTTGGACGTTTACGCCGAATAATTTTCGACGCATCATCAAGAAAAACGCTTTGCATTGCAAAATGCAGAGCGTTTTTTGTTAAACGACGGCTTATGTCCCTCTCCAACCAACAGCTCAAAACCCTGCAAGCCTACCGGCAGAAGAAATTCCGCCGGGAAGACGGCGTCTTTGTGGCGGAAACGCCCAAAGTCGTCGAAATGCTGTTGACCTCGCCGCTGAACCTGCGGGGGCTGTACGCGCTACCCGACTATGCGGAAACGGTGGCCCAGCGGTTCCCGGCCTGCGTGCCGCAGCTAATGGTTATCTCGGAGAAGGAACTGATGCGTATTTCCGGCCTGACAAGCCCGCAGTCCGTTTTCGGAATTTGGGAACAGCCGCACCGCCGCTTGGCGCCGGGCGAGGCGTTTCGGGGCTTGAGCCTCGTATTGGACGGTTTGCAAGACCCCGGCAACCTCGGCACGATTATCCGCATCGCCGACTGGTTCGGCATCGACCGTTTGATTTGCTCCGAAGACACCGCCGATGCGTTCCAGCCAAAATGCGTGCAGGCTTCGATGGGGGCGGTGGCCCATCTGCCGATTTATTACGTGGACCTGTCGCGGACGGCGGCCGAAGCCCCCGACGGCTTTCCGTTCTACGGTACGTTTTTGGAGGGAGAGAACCTGTTTTCACAGCCGCTGACCGCCACCGACGCCTGGTATTGCATCGGCAACGAGAGCCACGGCATCCGGCCCGCCACCCGCGCGCTCGTCAACCGCAAAATCCATATCCCGACCTTCTCCCCCGCCTCCGACCCCGACCGCCCGCACGCGGCCGAGTCGCTCAACGCCGCCGTGGCCGCCGGTATCCTCTGTGCCCGCATCCGGGCATCTTATCTCAATAAGCCCATTTGAGCCAAATCGCGCCCCAGGAGAAACCGGAGCCG
>CAMXAS010000087.1 GCA_947179195.1 uncultured Bacteroidales bacterium | reverse complement strand
TCGAATCCCTTTCTTCAAAATTGTATTTCAGGAAATGCTCCGTACGACCCGAAACGGTAGAAACGGAATCTTCTTTGCCAATAAAATAACAGAAACTACGGTTTATCTTGCACCATACCGTATCCCGTTCCATAACCGTATCCGAACCGAAAACGCTCCATGTGAAATTCTTTTCCCATACGGCGGTTTTTATATTAGTGGGCGTGTTGTCGTATTTCAAGTCGTTCATACTGCAGACCAATGCATACTTAGCATCTTCATCCACATAGAAAACGATACCGTCACCAGCCATCGAACTCGTCGGCTTTATTCCTTCGGGGATGTAAACCGTGCCGACAGCCTCATGCAATTTGACCTTGTCCTGCTGGCAGGATACCAAACACATCGCAACCAAAGTCGCAAGGGCGATAACAGAAAATAACCTTTTCATTATCAGTTGTATATTGTTATTAATAAATATTTCGCGCCATTTATAAGCCTCCAAAGTTAATGGATTTTTCCCATAAAACCAAGAAACGCCTATTCATTTTCCCGATTCCGCCAACCGTACAGACCGATGAGTCCGTAGCAGACGGGCAAAAGGATATAGGCGGCCTGCAGGCCGATGCGGTCGGCCATGAACCCATAGACCAGCGGCAGGACGGCGCCGCCCACAATGGCCATAATCAGTAAGGACGAGCCGACGGGCAGATGCGGGCCGAGCCCCTTGACGGCCAAACCCCAGACGGCCGGCCATATCATGGCGTTGGTGAGGCCGAGGGCCGAGAGCAGGAACAGCGAACCCGCGCCCGGCACGCAGATGGCCGCGCCGCTGAGCAGGATGCCGCCCGCGCACGAAGCCAACAGCGCCTGCCGTTGCGAGAAATGCCGCGGGATGCCCCAGATGCCGATGAAGTAACCGGCCAGCAGCATGAGCATCGACAGCACGGGGAACCAGCGGGCGTAGTCGGAACCGTAGGACAGCGAAAACGCATAGTTAATCAAGGTGTCGATGCTGATGACCTCAGCGCCCACATAGAAGAAGATGGCCGCGATGCCGCCGCACAGGGCCGGGTAACGCCGCAACGAGAATCTTTCGGCGGCGACGATCTTTTCCCCGGCGATTTCCGGCAAGGCGGAAAAACGGATCCACACCGCGAGCAACAAGAGGCTGAGCGCGATGCAGACATAGGGAAATATACACTGGCGCGCCAACTCGTCCAGCAGCTGCGCGTGCAAGAGCGGTTCATCGCCCGAAGCCAGGATTTGCAACCGGATTTGCTCGGCTTTCTTGATTGTGAACGAAGAGAGCAACAGCGGCGCCAACATACCGGCCATCTTGTTGCACACGCCCATGATGCTGATGCGGCGCGCGGCGCTTTCGGGCGAACCCAGCACGGCCGCATACGGGTTGGCCGCCGTCTGGAGCAGCGTCAGACCGCCGCCCAGCAGGAACAGCCCCGTCAGAAACAGCGGGTAGGAACGCACGAGCGCCGCCGGCAGGAACACGAGCGCGCCGAGCGCCATGACCCCCAGCCCCACCGACATCGACCGCCGGTACCCCAGCCGCCCGATGATGCCCGACGCGAAAGGCGCCAGCACGAAATAGGCGATATAGAACGCGAACGTCACGAAATACGATTGGAAATTCGTCAGCTCGCAGGCGGTTTTCAAAAACGGCACCAGGACCGAATTAAGCCAGGTGATGAACCCGAAGATAAAGAACAGCAGGCCGATAATGAACAAAGGCGATGTCTTATTTTTCATATTCATGACGTTAAAAACGAGAAGCCCCGCCCATCCACGGACAGGCAGGGCACTCCCAAAACCAAGTCTTTTATTAGTATTCCCTTACCTGTAATTGATAATAGGCCTGCGGGTGCTTGCAGGCCGGGCACACTTCGGGCGCCGCGGTGCCGAAATGCACGTAACCGCAGTTGCGGCAATACCAATATACTTTCTTAGACCGTTTGAAAACGCGGTTTTTCTTGACGTTTTCCAACAGTTTGAGGTAGCGTTCTTCGTGTTGTTCCTCCACCTCCGCGATTTCGCGGAAAGAGTGGGCGATTTCGGGGAACCCTTCCTTTTCGGCGATTTTGGCGAACTTAGGGTACAAATCGTTCGCTTCCTCGTGCTCGCCGGCGGCCGCCGCCTTCAGGTTGGCCTTCGTGTCGAGGATTTCGCCGGCCGGGAACATGGCCGTGACTTCCACCATGCCGCCCTGCAGGTATTTGAAGAAGATTTTGGCGTGCTCTTCTTCCTGATGCGCCGTTTCTTCGAAAATGCCGGCTATCTGTTCATAACCGTCCTTCTTCGCCTGCTTGGCGAAAAACGTGTAGCGGTTTTTGGCCTGGGATTCCCCCGCAAAAGAAGCGAGGAGATTCTTTTCCGTCTGCGTTCCTTTCAGTTGTTTTTTCATGGCTTTGAAGTTTTAAAACCTTATCGGATGCGAATTTACGAAATTTTTTCTTAACTTTGCCTACGATTGTCTTGCGGATGTGGCGTAATTGGTAGCCGTGCCAGACTTAGGATCTGGTGCCGAAAGGCGTATGGGTTCGAGTCCCTTCATCCGCACTATTCCTCTTCCGGATATTCCGTCTCCGTGCGGCGGTTTTGATAGTATTCGTCCGGATCGGCCGCCTCCTCGGCGCGCGTCAGCGTACGCTTCCCGTTGTATTTCACTTCCTCTTCCGCCCGGTTGTACTGCACCCGCACGAGGATTTCGCCGTTCTCGTCGTACTTGGTCCAATGGCCGATGCGGCGGCCCATGCTGTAATGCGCTTCCTCGCGCAGCTTGCCGTTGTCCCAATAATGGTAATGCGTGCCGTTGGGCAGGCCGTCTATGAAATGGCCACGGAACGAGAGCGCGTTGCCCTTTTCATGCCAGTAGGATTTCCAAAGGCCGCTGCGCTGACCGTCCTTGTAGCGGCCTTCCGTCCGTTCCTCGCCGCGCACGTAAGTCCATTCGCCCTCTTCCAAGCCCTCCACGTAATGCCCGCAGGCGATGCGGACGCCGTTTTCATCGTATTCCTCCGTCAGGCCGTCCGGCAGACCGCGGTGGAAATCCTGTTGCAGGCGGACACTGCCGTCGGGATAATACCACGTCCAACGGCCTTCGTAGCGGCCGCCCGCAAACTCGCCGGTCTGTTCCAGCGCGCCGTCCGGATAATAGTAACGCCATTGGCCGTGCTTGCGGCCCTTCTTAAACCGGCCCTCGCAACGCAACGTGCCGTCGGCGTAATATTCCTTCCAGTCGTCCTGAAAATAACCGTTGTCGTCGATGATGCCGCCGCCCACGATTTCGCCGTCCTTGAACAGCGTTCCCCGCACCACCTTACCCGTCACGCTGTCGTATTCGCGGCAGATGCCCTCCGGCTTGCCGTTCTTGTAGCCCACCTTCAATTTGGGTCTTCCGTCGGCGTAGTATTCGGTATATACCTCAACGGCCGCCAGCTCGGGCGCGTCCTCTTCCAAAACGCCCATCACGTATTTTTCGATGCGGACGATGTTGCCGAGCGTATCGTATTCCTTATAGTAGCCGTTTTTCAAATCGTCGGTGTAGGGCACTTCCCAGGCCGTCTGGTCGTTCGGGTAGAAGGCCATCCAGACGCCTTGCCGCAGGCCGTTCCCGTCGCGGCGGTTCAACGCCTGTTGCGAAACCGGGATGCCTTTCCGGTAGTGACGTATATAGATGATTTCGCCCGAGCCGTCGTATTCCTTGGCCAAGCCGTCTTTCTCGCCCTGCACGAAAGGTTCCGTCTTCGTCAGCCGGTATAAGGTATCGTAATAGGAACGCAACCCGTCGAGCACGTCCTTTTCGTAGTATTCCTCCTGAACGCCGCTTTTGGTGTAATAGACGGAGCGGCCCTGCCTGGCGTCCTGCCGGTAAGTGATTTCCGATTTGCGGCTGCCGTCCGGGTTGTAGAACACCCATATGCCGTCCAACCGGTGCTGCCGGCGGTTGCCCTCCGACACCAGCCGGCCCTGCGGGTCATAACTGCGCCACCAGCCTTCGGGCTGGCCGTCCACGGTATAACCCTCGCTCGAAAGCGAGCCGTCGGCGTGATGCAGTTGGACGTATTCCCCGCCCGCCGGCACCATATTCCGCATCGTTTCCAAGAGCGAATCCGGCACGCCGAACGGAGCCGGTACCCCCTGCGCCATCGCCCCATACACGAAAACCGCATAAATTAAAACCGCATAAATGCGGTTTTTTTTAATAAGATTTTTTACAAAGCCTTTCATGTTAAGCGTTTAGCTCATACGCAACATTTTTTCTATCGGCTTGGCCGCCTGACGGATGACTTCATCCGAGAGCAGGATTTCGGGCGACTCGTCCATCAGACAACGGTAGATTTTCTCCAACGTGTTCTTCTTCATGTGCGGGCAATCGTTGCAGCCGCAGCTACCGTCCGCCCCGGCGATATAGAACGTCTTTTCCGGACAGGTCTTGCCCATGGCGTGCAGGATGCCCGTCTCCGTGGCCACGACATAGGCGGGCGACGCATCCTCCTTGATGAATTTGAGCATGGCGGCCGTGGAACCCACAAAGTCGGCGACTTCCAACACGGCCTGGTTGCACTCCGGATGCGCGATGAGTTTGGCTTCCGGATGCGCCTGTTTCAGTTTCAATACGTTTTCGGCCTTCAGCATCTCGTGTACCTCGCAGCAACCCGGCCACAGCTTCATATTCCGACCCGTCATGCGGTTGATGTAGCCGCCTAAGTTTCGGTCGGGCACGAACAGGATTTTTTGGTCCGCCAGCAGACTCTTGACCAGTTTCAACGCATTGCCCGACGTGCAAATCAAATCCGAAAGGCATTTGACCTCCGCGCTACAGTTAACGTATGAAAGTACCATATGGTCGGGATATTCGGCTTTCATCGCTTTCAAATCCCCGGCCTTGCAGGCGTCGGCCAACGAGCAGCCGGCCGTCAAATCCGGTATCAACACTTTTTTGTCCGGATTCAAAATCTTGGCCGTTTCCGCCATGAAATGCACCCCGGCGAACAGAATGATATCGGCCGTCGTATTTTTGGCCTGTTGCGCCAAAGCCAGACTGTCGCCCACAAAATCGGCTATTTCCTGTATCTCCGGTACCTGATAATAATGTCCCAACAAAACGGCGTTCTTCTCTTTCTTCAATCGACGGATTTCATCCATCAACGCCTGTTTTTCCAACCCGCCTTTATCGCCGGGCATACCCTTAGTTTCCATAAGAATCCTTATCTTTATTAGGAACAAAATTAGCGTAAATTCGAGACAAATTCAACAAGCTTGTTGTTGTGGTTATTTTTATTTTTTAAAATATAAATATATAAAGAAAGGAATAACCAAAACCATAACTAGGCTGTTAGTGCTTTTGAAAACTTTTTCCGTAAAATTTGGATTTATGGAAAAGGAAAACTTATCAAGACATACGAACAGTTTACAAACATTATAAAATATTGGTTCCTATGATATTTTAGGTATTTATAAACTTGTGTTGAAAACGGTCGGGGTTTGTAAAATCTTTCGGAAACGGCAACCGTCAGCCGTGTAAAAAACGGGTGTAGTCTGGGGAAAAAACGGTTCGGAACGGTTCAAAAAAAGTGAGAAAACGTATCGCCGTCCGATTGTCCTGACAAAGCCCGGATTTCATCAACCATTTATGAACATCGATTGAACAAACTATCAACAAAGGTTGTTTGTAAGCCTTGAAATACCTATATTTGTAAACTTTAGT
>CAMXAS010000086.1 GCA_947179195.1 uncultured Bacteroidales bacterium | reverse complement strand
TGGTGATACCACGCATAGGTGGAGTTGGCGCTCAGATAGCCGGTGCTGTCAACCAGACGGATGGAGAAGTTGTCGTTACCGCAGAGACGGTCGGTGCTCAGGGCCGCCGCCAGCTTCGGATGACGGTAAGGTATCGGGGTCAGGGTCACGGCCTCGGTGGTGTCGGCGCACAGGCGGTCGGGGCTGTAGGCGATGCGGCGTACGCGGAGCGTGTCGGTCAAGGACGGGAAGTGGAGCGTCGTGCCGCTGACCGTAGCCGCCGGCGCGGCCGTATCGACGGCGGCAGAGCCGTCGGTTACCGGCGTACCGTCGCCCGAGAGCTTGTACCACGGGCCTTCGGCGGTGCGGCTGTACAGATAAGCGTAGTTCAGCCGTTCGAAATAGCCGGTGGCGACGCTACCCGCAACGCGTACCGGTTCTTTCTCGCAAACGGCGGTGTCGCCCGCAATCGTATTGTTCCTTACACGGTTCACATAAACCGTCAGCGTATCGGAATAACCATAGACGGTCTGGCCGTTGCAGCCGGATACCGCCTCCATGACGGCATGAACCCTGAGGCTATCGACGCCGTGCGTAAAGTTGGACGGTATCGAAACCAAGGTGTCGGCACCCGTGGTCGTGAGGAAGACTTCGTCGTCGATGAACCACGTGTATTTCGGATTCAAGTTGAAGCCGACGCGGAAGCGGCCGCCCACCGGCACGACGGACTGTTCGCAGACCGTGTCGGGCAGACGCAGGAAGGCTTCCATATAGTCGCTCTTGCGTACCGGGAGTTTGTTGGACAGGATGGAATCCGGACCCGGGCAATGGCAATCCTTGTAGTCGGGTTTGACGACGAGGTAAACGGTATCGCCGTTGACCACATCGTGCGAGATGAGCGAATCGCGCGTCGCACCGTCGAAGGGCAGACCGTTCACATACCACTGGAACGTCGGGTAAACGCCGGTATCAACCGCCGAGACGAGCGCCGCCGTGAACGGCTCGGTGCCGCAGAACTGGTTGACCAGATCGATTTCGACGGCCGGTTCGCGGTATCTTTCAACTTCCACGTAAACGGTATCCTCGCTGAACGACTTGCAATAGCCCGATTCCACGCAACGGACGAACCACGTGCTTTCCGTGAGCGGCTCGCTGTAGAACAACGTGTCTTCGCCGGTGGCCACAGCCGTAGCCGCAGCCGGCATGGCCGACATCAGGGCGGCCGTCATCGGGGCCGCGATGGGCGCGAACGCACCCGAAGCCGTGCGGCTGTAGTAGGTATAGCGGTATTCGCCGTTACCACCCGTGGGCAGGCTGCCGTGGAGGCCGACCGCCTCGCCCGGGCAGACGATGGTGTCGTCGGAGCTGAAATCACGGCCGATGAAGCCGATGCGGTTGTTGCCGATGGCCGGCTGGTGGTAAACGCAGGCGGTGTCACTGTAGAAGAGGCGGCCGTCAACGGCGCTGACGCCGATAACCGTATAGTAACCGCTTTCGGTTACGACGGCGGGCTTGAAGTTGTCGGAGCCGGCGACTTTCTGCGCCAGACCGGCATCGGTCGTATCGAAGGTGCCGTCCGGACTGTACAACAGATACCATTTGGCAAGACCTTCCACATCGGCAAGCTCAAGCGTGGACTCCATGCCGGCGCAGACGGTATCGGTCGGCGGCAGCAGGTGGAGCTTGTCGCGGACGGCTACCCGTACCGTGTTGGAGGTGTCGGGGCAAGCACCCGTACCGTAGGAGGCGATGCGGCGGAAGTAGCGCGTTACGTCGGACGCCTCGGGCGCATGGTTCTTTTCGGTGCCGACGAGAACACCCGCGGCCGACGGATCCACGGTCGGGTCGGCCGTGTATTCAATCCAGCCGTACCGGTAATCCGCACGTTCGCCCTCGGCGATCGTGCCGCGGAGCGTATCCGGCGTCTCACCCTTGAGCAACAGCTGTTCCGCTTCGATGACATGGCCGGCGAGCGGGCCGAACGTCATGAGCGTGAGCGTATCGGTGGCGTAAACCGTGCGCGCTTCGTCCTCGCAAAGCGTGGTGTAGTTGTAAACCGCCGTCAAGACTACGGTATCGTAGTTCAGCGGCATGGTCAACGTATCGGGTACGCGGTGGATATCCGGCGCATAGGTCTGCGTGTAGGCGTTCTCCGGCGACAGTACCCCGCCGATGACCGGCGTCATGGTCAACGTAACCGTACCGCTGAAGTCGAAGCCCGCCTCTACATCCGGCAGGAAGTAAAGTTCAACCGGCTCGGCCAAACACGGACGGATGTCGGAGGCCGCGAACGTATAGGTAACGCCCGCCGTATCCTTGCCCACGACATTGACCAAAGTCTCTACGGACAGACCCTTGCAGTTGGTCATTTCCTGACGGGCGTAGAACATATGCAGGCCCACACCCAGTTCCATAGCGTTGATATCGAGGCTGTCGCCCTCGCCGAGCAAGGTCTCGCAGCTGTCTTCGGCGTACCAGCGGACAATGGCGCCCGCTACCGTGGCGCGCGTCTTCAAGGGCGCCATCGTGTCGCCGATGCAGTAGTCGGCATCCGGGGCCGGCGTCAGACGCGGCAGGCTGTCGTGCGCGACATGGATGTGCAGCAGGACATCGCTGTAACGGACGCACGTGCCGTCGATATAACGTACCGCCGTATAGTAGTCGCCCTCATCTACCGGCGAGAATATCGGGGACGACTGGAACGTGCGGCCGCTGTCGATGCTGTATTCGAACAGGCTGCGGTCGCCGTCCATGACGATTTCGATGGCCGCCGTATCGGGCGAGCAGTTAATCAGGCCGTAGGAAATGGCCTTGTTGGCGCCGAAGGCCGGCGGATAAGGCAGGTAGCTTACCGTCAGCGTATCGGTCGCGGCGGTGTAGTTGTAGAGGCATTCGCGGTAGTCGGCTTCGGCCACGGCGAAGAAGCGGTCGCCGTCCTGCGCGTCGTAGGCCGTGTAAGTGGCGGCGCCATAGCCCAGGTTCGCAATCCGGCTGTTGCGGACGCGGTACCAGTGGTAGCGGCCGTTGAGCGTCCAAGGTTCACCGTCGGCGTAGGTCGTGACGCGGAAGCTCATCGGCTGGGTGCCGGCGCAGAACTCGCCCGGCGTCGTCAGTTCGATGGAGGCGGTCAAGGTCTGTTTTTCAGACGGACGGATATCCAGCGAATCGGCCAGTATCGGCTTGGGACACTTGGCGGCGTGGGCGCTGATATCGGTTACCGTGACATACAGGCGCGTATTGCCGACATCCGGACGGATCTTGACGAACGGCGAGTTGACGCTATCGACGATACCGTTGATCAACGGGTCGGACATCCACGTGATGGTGTAATCCACGGGGGTGAGACCGCCCGTCACGACGGCTCTGTATGTGATGAGGCTGTCGGCGCAAATCTGGCCGGGCCCTTCAAGTCTGAGGGATTCGAGGCAGCTGTCCATGACGCGGACGTAAACCTCGGTCGTGGTGTCGCAACCGTAAGCGTTCGAAGCGGTCAGGCTGAAGACGCGGCTGCTCGTCATCGGACGGGTGTAAGTCGAGCCTTCGTTGGGCGCATAGAGGTTGGCCGCCGGCGTCCACTTGAACGTATGGGGCTGCGGGCCGTCCACGGACGCGTAGAGGAAGGCGGAGTCGCGCTTGAATACCGCCGTGTCGCCGCAAACCGTCAGGGCGGGCTTGGCGTGGATGTTCAGCTTGACGCTGTCGCCGGCCTTGAGTTGCGAGATGCAACGGTTGGTGGCGTGGGTCAGCACGACGCTCAACGTATCGCCGTCGCTGAGCGTATTGAAGGATATCCGCGCCGACTGGGCGGCCAGACGGCTACCGTTCAGGTACCAGTCGAGCGAATAGGGTTCGCTGGAAGACAGGCCCTTGACTTCGGCGGTGAACGTCATGTTTTCGCCGGCGCAGGCCTCGTTGTTGCCGTTAATCTTCACGCTCATATCCGGAACCGGCGTGATGTGGAACTTGCACGCACCGGAGTAAACCTCCTGGCAGTCTTCGCGGCCGGGAACGACGCGGCAACGGAACATCATGCCCGTGGCGGCATCCATATTGGCCGTCACGTTCCGGACGGACAGCGTCTGACCGAGGTTCTTGAAGCGGCTGTCGGAAGCCGGGATATCGGTATAGGTGGCGCCGAAGTCGGTCGAAATCTGCCATACATAGCTGTGGCCGGAGTTGCCGTAGTTGACGACGTAAACCGAGAGCGCGCTGCTGTCGCCCGCGCAAACCGTGACGTCCGCCGTGCGGGCCGATACGCTCGGGCAAACGCGTACATCGACATAGACGCTCTCCTCGTTGGAGTAGCAACCGAGGTCGTTGACGGCACGGAACGTATAGCTGCGGCCGCTGCGCGGTCTTACGAGCGTGGACTGCGATCTGGGCGATACGAGGTCGTAGGCCGGCAGCCATTCGAACGTGTAAGGACGCGTGGACGTTACCTCACCCGAGATGAAGGCTTCCTGACCGTAGTCAACGATGGTATCGTTCTGCGGGATGCGGACGGTGGGCGATTCGGCCACGGTCAGCGTTACCGGCTGGCTGTCAACGCTATCGACATTGGGACACAGAACGTCATCCGACGGCATGACGCGGGCGAACACCTTGTCGCCGTTGCGGAGGCTGTCGGTGATATAGGACGTTTCGCGCGATACTTCCTTGTCGTTCAAGAACCAGATGATGGTCGGGTTCTGACCGCCGTTGGTCACGGCCGCGTTGATACGGACGGTTTCGTACTGGCAGATGGCGTTGCGCGGGGTAACAGCCAACTTAGCGCCCAACGTCAGAATCGGCTTGTGGTTGGTCCGGAGCACCGGCGTATGGGCCGGGTTGCCGGCATGGTTGAGCACGCAGGTCAGGTTGGTGATGTAGGCCTCGGCCCTGAACAACTCGCCGCTGACCACGTTCTCGAAGCCGCGTACCGAATCCGTGGTCTCGCCCATGAAGACCTCGTTGCGGTACCAGCGGTAGGTCAATTGGGCACCGGCCGGCGCGTAAGCCGTATGAACCGTGAAATAGCTGCTGTCGCCCACGCAACCGTGCGTTTCTTCGCTCAACGTCAGTTCAAGACGTTCGTAAGCCTCCAGGCTGTCGAGGATAACCGTGTCGGATACCTCCGGACAGGACGGGCACTTGAACGAGGAAGCCACGTGCAGGACAATCGTGTCGAAGCTGTGCAGCTGTACCGTGGCCGGCAGGACGGAGTCGTTGCCCTTCACCGCACCGTTGACGTACCAGGTGTAGCGCGGCGCATCGCCACCGTTGCGGACGGTCGAGGTCAGGCTGTAGGCCTGTTCCACGGTCAGCATTTCGATGCTACCCAACTTGTTGTTGGGATAATAGGTAGCCACGTCGGCATAGAGCGAACCGGCCCCGTGTTCCTTATGGCGGTAAACGAGCTGACCGGAACGGTAGTAGGATATGATGCCGTCGTTGCGTTCAATCGTCAGCTGGTCGCCTACGCGGTAGGTGCCCGCGTTGGCCACATAGGCGCCGCGTTCGTAGATGTAGAGGCGGTGCGGGTCGGCATCGTAGTTGGTGATGTAGAACGCGTAGTCGATGTAGAGCGTGCTGTTCGGTCTATCCTGATAGCTCAGACCCACCATGCTACCGGCTTCGTTGCCGGTTACGGTGTAACGCAACTCACCGCGGGCCGGGATGCTGTCGGCGCCGAAGGCATTGGGCGACCACGAGCCGCCGTTGTTGACGTTGGTCAGGCCGTCGGCCGTGGCCGTCAGACCGCCGGCGATGCGTTTCCAAGTAACGTCAACGCCCGTCGGTTCGGCGCAGGATTCCCTATCGACGAAGCCTTCTATCTTGACTTGCAACGTGTCGTAGGCTATCGTGGAGAGGCTTACGCTGTCGGTGTTGCGGCAACCGAAGCGGTCGGTTACCGTGACGTAAACCGTGCAGC
>CAMXAS010000085.1 GCA_947179195.1 uncultured Bacteroidales bacterium | reverse complement strand
GGGTCAAGGCTGGCGGCCTTGCGGGCCGGGTACCATCCGAAGAAGATGCCGGTTACGGTGCAGACGGCGAACGAGAGCACGACCGAATACAGCTGCACGTAAACCGGCCAGCCGGCAATCAATTTAATCGCCACGGCCGCGCCCACGCCGAGCAGCACGCCGATGATGCCGCCCGAAACGCTGATGATGACGGCCTCAATCAGAAACTGCCACAGGATATGCCGCCCCTTGGCGCCGATGGACATCCTCAGGCCGATTTCCCGCGTGCGTTCGGTCACCGAAACGTACATGATGTTCATGATGCCGATGCCGCCCACCAGCAGCGAGATGCCGGCGATGCAGGCCAACAGCACCGTCATCAGGTTGGTGGTCGAACTCATCATCGAACTCAACTCCTCCTGCGACCGGATTGTAAAGTCCTCCTCGTCGAATTCGCCGATGCGGTGGTTTTCGCGCAATACGGCGCGGATTTCCTCTATGGCTTCGCGGCTCGCTTCCTCGCTCGTGGCCGAGGCGAAGATGCCGCGCAGGTGCGTGATGGCTAAAATCCGTTTCTGAACCGAGGTGTAGGGCGCCAAAATCAAGTCGTCCTGGTCTTGTCCCATCGAGTTGTAGCCTTTCTTCTTCAACACGCCGATGATTTTGAAAGGCGTCTTGTTGAACCGTATCGTCTGCCCGAGCGGGTCGCCGTGCTCGCCGAACAGTTCGGTGGCCACCGTCTTGCCGATAACGCAGACCTTGGCGATATGGCGGATATCGTCTTCGGTAAACATCTCGCCGTCTTCCACCTCATACATACGGATGCCCGTATATTCGGGATTGACGCCGTAAAGCGTCGTGGGCGTGTTGTTGGCGCCGTAGATGGCTTGTCCGCTGGCGTTGACCGAGGGCGAGCAGAGGTCGATATGCGGCAAGTCCTTGATGGCCATGTAGTCTTCCAACTTGAGGCTTTCCATGTCGGCCGCGCTCTGTCTTACGCCGCCCATGCGCATCGTGCCGGGGTGTATCATAATCATGTTCGACCCCATTTCCGAAATCTGCGCCTTGATGCTGCGTTTCGACCCCTGGCCGATGGCCAGCATGGCGATGACCGAGGCCACGCCTATCATGATGCCGAGCATGGTCAGGAAACAGCGCAGCTTATTGTTGTTGAGCGCACGGAGCGCGATTTGGATTAGGTTTCTCCAGTTCATGTCAATCCTCCTCTTTGGGCAACCGCGCCAATACGTCGGCGGCCGACCGGATGTCGTTCTGCCGCGTGTCCTCGATGACGTGGCCGTCTTTGAGCACGATGTTGCGGCTGCTGAATTGGGCGATTTCGGGGTTGTGCGTCACAAAGACGATGGTACGGCCCTGGCGGTGCAGGTTCTGGAACAGGCTCAGGATTTCGTAGGACGTCCGGCTGTCGAGGTTGCCCGTCGCCTCGTCGGCCAGGAGCAACACCGGCCGGTTGATGAGCGCGCGGGCGATGGCCACGCGTTGCTGTTGGCCGCCCGACATCTGATTCGATTTGTGGTGGAGCCGGTCTTTCAGCCCCACCATTTCCAAGGCCTCTACGGCGCGTTGCCGGCGTTCGGCCGTGCCCACGGCCGGGTTGTAGAGCAACGGCAGTTCCACGTTCTCCAAGGCCGTCGTCTTGGGCAAGAGGTTGTACGACTGGAAGACGAAGCCGATTTTGACGTTGCGCAGCGTGGCGCGTTGGTTCTTGTCCATGCGGCGCACGTCCGTCTCGTCTAAGTAATAGTGGCCGGACGTGGGCGTGTCCAGGCAGCCGAGGATGTTCAGCAGCGTCGATTTGCCGGAGCCGCTCGTGCCCATAATCGTCACGAATTCGCCTTCCGTGATGCTGAAATTGATGCCGCGCAGGGCCTGTACTTTCTCCGAACCCACGGTGAACTGCCGGCGCAAGTCCTCTACGCGTATGATGGTCTTAGGCATGATGTCTTGGCGTAAAGGGTTTATTGGCGTTTCGGCGCGCTCCGACGGTCGGAGCCGGGGCGTTTGGGCATAAACGGGCTTTCGCCGCCCTTGGGCCTCATATCCGGCATATCGTTGCCGTTTCTCACGCCCGTAAACACTTCGTCGCCGGCCTGCAGGCCGTCCAAAATCTCGTAATAGATGCCGTCGGAGGCGCCGGTCTTTACCTGCCGCATCTCCGGATCGCCGGCCGCGTTCTTCACCCACACGGTTTTGAGCGAATCGCCCCCCTCCGGGCGTTCGGGCCGGGGCTTGTCCAAGGCCGGCGGCATAAAGCGCGTGGCTTTCAACGGCAGCAACAGCACACCGTTTTTCCGCATGGCGTATATACTCACGTTGGCCGTCATGCCCGGCTTCAGTTTCTCCTGCGGGTTGGGCGCGTTGATGACCACCTCGTAAGTCACCACGTTGTTGGTCGTAATCGGTTCAATCCGCACCGAAATCACCTCGCCGTGGAAAATGTCGTCGGGAAAGGCGTCCACGGTAAACTGCACCGCCATGCCCTCCGCCACCTGGCCGATGTCGGCCTCATCCACGTCGGCAATCACCTGCATATCCACCAAATTGTTCGCAATCGTGAACAGCGTCGGCGTGCTGAAACTGGCCGCCACGGTCTGCCCCACATCCACCGAGCGCGAAACCACCACGCCGTCGATGGGCGAATAAATCGTGGCGTAGCCCAGGTTGGTCTGCGCTTTCTTATACGAAGCCTTGGCCTTGTCGTAGGCATTCTTGCTGCGGTTGTAGTTATAGACGGCCTCGTCGTAGCTGCTTTGGCTAATCATGTTCTTTTCGTACAGGCTTTTCGTCCGCTTGAAGTTCTTTTCCTGATACTCGAATTCGTTTTTGGTGGAATTCAAGTCCGAAAGCGCGGAGTTCAGTTCCTGTTCCAACACCGTCTTGTCCAATTCGGCGATGACTTGGTTGGCGGTGACGCGGCTGTTGTAATCCACAAAAATCTTGTCGATGATGCCCGAAACCTGCGTGCCGACTTCCACCTGCGTGATGGGTTCCACGGTACCGGTGGCGGTGACGCTGTTCTCCATATGGCCGCGTTCGATGCGCGCGGTTTCCAGCACGGCTTGTCCGCGCCGCTCGTGTTTGCAGGCGCACGGCAGGCACGACGTCAGGCCAAGACAGCCGAGGATGACGGTTTTCAGAATGCGTTTGGTCATGGTCTGTTAAAATGAAATGGGTTGGTTCTGATAAAAATTGAGCAGGCACAGTGAGAGCGCGGCCTGGTATTTGGCTTTCAGCATCTCGCCCGTGGCCGAAATAAAGTTGTTTTTCTCGCTGAACATATCCACGAGCGTACTCAGGCCGGCCGCATATTGCTCCTGCATGAGCCGGTAACTCTCTTGCGAAGCCTCCATCTGCAGTTCGGCGGCCTTGTAACGTTCCTGCGCGGCCACGGCGTTCTGGTGCAGGTTCTCGATGGTGGCCAGCAGGTCTTTCTGTTGGCTCTGCAAATCCAGCTCCGAGCGGCGCGTCTGCAACACCGCCTTGTCAACGGCCGATTTCGCCTCGCGCCGTTGATAAATCGGGATGCGGATGCCCAGACTGATATTCTCGTTGATGTTGTTGCCCAATTGGTTCAGAAACGCGAAATCGGCCGACGTATAATAGCCGGTACCCACGGCCGCGTTGAACGTCACCGACGGCAAGCGTCCGGCCTTGGCCACTTTCTCGTTCAGCACCGCCGAGGCGACGCCCTCTTCGGCCGCCTTTATTTCCGGCATCGTCTCCAAGGCCGTATAGTAAACGCTGTGCAGCGACGGCACCTCGCGCGTAATCTGCACGCTCTCTATGTCCGGAAAGCGGAGGTCGGGTTCTTCGTCCAAGTCGAGTTCCAACAGCTGTTTGAGCGCGAGCGTGGCCTGACGGACCCGGTTCTTCGAAACGGTCAGGTTGTAGAGGTCGCTGCCGTATTGGGCTTTAAGTTGCGCCAAGTCGCTGAGGTTGAGCGCGCCCACCTCGTACCGCGCCTGGCCTTCCTCGTACTGCATCCGCGAGGTCTCCAAAATCGCGGAGTCGGTCTTCATGCTCTCGGTTGCGTACAGCACCTCCAAATAAGCGTTGGTCACGGCTATTTCGATGTCGTTCTGCGCCTTGTCCACCAACAGACGGTTCATCTCCAAATTGATTTTGCGTTGCTTGACCGTGTTGAGCAGACGGCTGCCGTTGTAAACCACCATGTCGGTGCTGAGCGAATAGGTGCCCGTATATTGCGGGTTGGAAACGAAGCGGCCGTTGGTCTCGTTGAACGTGTTGCCGTTTGTGAAGCCTTGGTTGCTGCCGAAGCTGAGCGAAGGGTAGCGGGCGGCTTTGGCCGTCTTGAGGTCGGTGGCCGCCGATTCGTAGTCGATTTGTGCGTTGCGCACCTGCAGGTTGTTTTGGCGGGCGTAGGCGATGCACGACTGCAAGTCCCATATTCCGGGGCGTTCAAAAACGCTGTCTGCCGGCAGAGAAGCCGTGGGTTTGGCAGCTTCTGCGGTGGAATTGCCGGCTTCGACAGCGTGAAGATTGTCGGGGATGGCGGCCGTGGCCGGGAACGGTAGCGCGGCGCAGAGCCAAAATGCGAGAAGGCGGTTTCTGTTCATGGTCGGTCGGTTAGGACGCCGGTTCGGCATCCGGAGAAACGGCACAAAAATACCGGCCGACCACGTTATATAACAAATAAAATAGAAGTACCCCCGGATTTTCCCGACGAATCCGCCGCTTGGGTCGATGAAAGGGGGGAGGCGGGAATAAAAAAAGCGCCTGCGGTGTGCAGGCGCTTCAGGTTTCCGTGCCCTCTCGGAGACTCGAACTCCGGGCCCAATGATTAAGAGTCATTTGCTCTACCAACTGAGCTAAGAGGGCGAAAACGGCGGCAAAGATACAACCTTTTTTTGAAAATTCAAATTTTCGACCGATTATCGTCATTTATATGCCGAGCATGGCGGCCGGGGCAATGCCGAGTACGAGGCAGAGGGCGCGGGCTATGCGCAGGGTAGGCTCCGCCCGCCCGGCGATGTAGTCGTTTACACGCGACGGGCTGATGCCGATTTCTTCGGCCAGTTGCTTCTGCGTCATGCCTTTTTCTTCTATGGAGAGGCTAATCAGTTCGCCGATGGTCGGTTTGTCAATCGGGTAGTGGATTTTTTCGTAGGTTTCAACCACATCGGAAAAAATCGTCAGTTCCACCGCGTTCTTGTCGCCGGCCGGGGTGTCATCCGTTACAAGCGGCAGCAGTTCCTCGATGCGGTGGAGGGCATATTCGTATTGCTTTTTGGAGTAATCCATATCCTTGGGTTTAAATGGTTGAACAATCAATCTTTTCATATTCGCGGTGAGAGCCTACAAAACGGATGAAGATGCGGTCTATCGTGAATTTAATCACGACGACGAGACGGTAATGGTTGCCTTTGATATTGAAGACATAGTGTTGGTTCCCGATATAATCCGTTGCAGGAAAATCCCCGCGTATATCCGACAGGCTGTGCCATTGGGCCTGTTGGGCGATGTCGTACCATCGTTCCAACGCCACCCTGGCGTCCCCGTTGCCGGGCGCTTCGTAAAATTCCTTCAGTTTCCTATGTGAGATAACGTGCATGACGGTTTCTTTGCGCAAAATTAGTTATAAATCCCGAAATTCAAAAGTTTTCGATGAAATAATTTTGATTTATGGAATAGTTCTTTATTCGCGCATCGCGCTCATGAAGTTCGCGGAGTTTCGGCGATAGCCTTTGTAATGCTTGTTTTGTTTCGGAAGCGGAAGTTGAAAACATTTCAACTTCCATTTGCTTCGCCATGCCTATCTGCAAAAATGTTTTGCGATAGGTCATGTCTCCGCAAAGGAAGTGCCGTAAGCACTTCCGCTTCCTTTGTGACGTGGCTTACCGATTTGCTATTGCGCTCTACAAACCTTAACTTTGCATCTTTATAATATAGAAGTAT
>CAMXAS010000084.1 GCA_947179195.1 uncultured Bacteroidales bacterium | reverse complement strand
ACGTCGGGTCACCCGAAACAAAAACGAAAAGACATCAGACTATGAATCCGAACCAACTGACCATCAAAGTACAGGAGGCGTTACAAACGGCCATCCAAACGGCGGCCTCCCATCAGAGCCAGGCCGTGACCGACCTGCACCTGCTGCACGGCATGTTCCAGGCGGACGACCATATCTTGCCGTTTCTGCTCAAAAAGGCGGAAGCGAATCCGGCTTACCTCCAACAGAAACTGAACGAGGAGATAGGCCGGCTACCGAGTTCGACGGGCACCCAGCCCTACCTGAACGCCGACGCGGAACAGGTATTCAACAAGGCGCAAGACCTGCTCAAATCGTTCGGCGACGAGTACATCACGTTGGAACTGCTGCTCATCGCCATGCTCAACACCGACACGCCCGCCGGACGCCTGCTCAAGGCGCAAGGCTTGGACGCCAAGACGGCGACCGAAGCCGTCAAGGAACTGCGCAAGGGGCAGACGGCCAAGGACGCCAACGCCGAAGACACGTACCAGGCCTTGGGCAAATACGCCAAGAACCTGAACGACCTGGCGCGCGCCGGCAAATTGGACCCGGTCATCGGCCGCGACGACGAAATCCGCCGCGTGCTGCAAATCCTGAGCCGCCGCACGAAGAACAACCCGATTCTAATCGGCGAGCCAGGCGTGGGCAAGACGGCCATCGCCGAAGGTCTGGCGCACCGTATCGTGAGCGGCGACATCCCCGACGACCTGAAGGGCAAGCAGTTGTTCTCGCTCGACATGGGGGCGCTGGTGGCCGGCGCGAAATACAAGGGCGAATTTGAGGAAAGGCTGAAAAGCGTCGTCAAGGAAGTCATCCAGTCGGACGGCGAGGTGATTCTGTTCATCGACGAAATCCATACGCTCGTGGGTGCGGGCGGCGGCGAGGGCGCGATGGACGCGGCCAATATCCTCAAGCCGGCGCTGGCCCGGGGTGAACTGCGCGCCATCGGCGCCACGACGCTGAAAGAATACCAAAAGTATTTCGAGAAGGACAAGGCCTTGGAACGCCGTTTCCAAATCGTGATGGTGGACGAGCCGTCGGTGGAAGACAGCATCTCGATTCTGCGGGGGCTGAAGGAACGCTACGAGACGCATCACCATATCCGCATCAAGGACGAAGCCATCATCGCGGCCGTGGAACTCTCGCACAGGTATATATCAGACCGTTTCCTGCCCGACAAGGCCATCGACCTGATGGATGAGGCGGCGGCCAAACTGCGGTTGGAGATGAACTCGATGCCGGAGAAAATCGACGAACTGGAGCGTAAAATCCGCCAATTGGAAATCGAACGCGAAGCCATCAAGCGCGAGGACGACCGGACCAAACTGACGGAACTGGGCGCGGAAATCGCCAACCTGTCGGCCGAGCGCGACAGCATGACGGCGCAGTGGCGCAGCGAGAAGGAACTGGCCGACCAAGTGCAGGCGCGGATGAACGACATCGAACAGTACAAGTTCGAAGCCCAGCAGGCCGAACGCGCCGGCAACTACGAGAAGGTGGCCGAACTGCGCTATGGCCGCATCAAGGAAGCGGAAAAGGCCGTGGAGGAAGGCCGCGCCAAGCTGCACGCCCTGCAAAAGGACGGCGCGATGATTAAGGAGGAAATCGGCAGCGAGGAAATCGCGGACGTGGTATCGCGCTGGACGGGCATCCCGCTGAGCCGTATGCTGCAAAGCGAACGCGAAAAACTGCTCCATATAGAGGAAGAACTGCACAAACGGGTGGTGGGACAGGACGAGGCCATCTCGGCCATCTCGGACGCCATCCGCCGGAGCCGCGCGGGCTTGGGCGACGAGAAACGCCCCGTGGGTTCGTTCATCTTCATGGGCACGACCGGCGTGGGCAAGACCGAACTGGCGAACGCCTTGGCCGAATATCTGTTCAACGACGAGAATGCGATGATCCGCATTGACATGAGCGAATACCAAGAGAAGCACACGGTATCGCGGCTCGTGGGCGCGCCTCCGGGCTACGTGGGCTACGACGAGAGCGGACAGCTGACCGAGGCGGTGCGCCGCAAGCCCTATGCCGTCATCCTGCTCGACGAAATCGAGAAAGCGCATCCCGACGTGTTCAACATCCTGCTGCAGGTGCTGGACAACGGACGGCTGACCGACAACAAAGGGCGCACGGCGGATTTCAAGAACACGATTATCATCATGACGTCGAACCTCGGCGCGGAATATATCCAACAGGCGTTCGACCGCATGGCGCCGGGCAAGGAAAACGAGGCCTACGACGAAAGCCGCCGTCAGGTGCTGGAAGCCCTGCGGCAACGGATGCGACCCGAATTCCTGAACCGGATTGACGAAATCATCGTGTTCAAGCCGCTGAACCGTGACGAAATCCTGCAAATCGTGCAGTTGCAGTTGCGGCAACTGGAAGCGGTACTCGCCCGCAACGGCTTTACGGCCGCCATCAGCCAGGCCGTCTATAAGGACATCGCGCAACAGGCCTATGACCCGCAGTACGGCGCGCGCCCGCTGAAACGCTACATTCAGCGGCACATCACGAACGAACTGTCGAAAAGCCTGCTGGCCAACGACTTCAACAAGGAGAAGCCGATCAACATCGACGTCTTCGAGGGAAAGTACGTGTTCTATCAGTCCGAGAAGCAGGCCTAAAACGGGCGCGCGCCGGTGCGCACCCGCCCAAGGCGAACGGATCCGTCCATCGGGGCGGGTCCGTTTTTTTATGTGAATTTTAGTAAATTTGCATCCTAACTAAGACTTGCGACGTTGGTTTACCGTTTTTTCTCGAATCTGAAACACTATTGGGGCTACTGGCTGCTCAATATGCTGAGCAACGTGGGCTTCGTCTGCTTTTCGCTGTTCTCGCTGAGTATGCTGGCGCCTTTCCTTTCGGTACTGTTCAGCCTGACCTCGGACGTAGAGACATTGCCGGAGCATTTCAGTTTCGACACCGACACGCTGCTGCAATACGCCTACTATTATATCGGCCGCATCCGCGACAGCCAAGGCGCTTTCCACGCCCTACTCTATGTAGCCGGTGCGTTCCTCGGCTTTACGGTCTTGGCCAACCTGTTCCGCTACCTCGGCCTGTTCTTTTTGGGGCCCATCCGCAGCGGCCTGATCCGTGACCTGCGCAACGACCTCTACAGCCGCATCGTCCGCCTGCCGCTCGCCGCCTTCTCGCAACAGCACAAGGGCGACCTCATCGCGCGCATGACGGCCGACATCAACGCCGTGGAATGGGCCATCATGACGTCCATCCAAAGTTTTTTCAAAGACCCGCTGAACGTGGTGCTGTTCCTCATCGCCCTGTTCTCCATCAGCACCCCGCTCACGCTGCTCATCATCTGCCTCATGCCGCCCTTCATCTGGTTGGCGGCCTTTATCGGCAAACGGCTCAAGGCCGATTCGGGCAAGGGACAGGCCATGATGGGCGACCTGCTGAACCTGACCGAAGAAGCCATCAGCGGCGTGCGCGTCGTCAAATCGTTCAACCTGATTGAATATATCGTAACGGTCTTCAACGAGAAGAACCGCCAATACGCCCGTCTGCTCAACCGCGTGCACCGCCGCCGCGACCTGTCCGAACCGTTGACGGAAATCCTGCTGATTGCCGTCTCCATCGTCGTGCTGTGGTTCGGGGGACGGCAGGTGTTGCAGGGCGCGTTCTCGCCCGACAAGATGTTTCTGTTCATCATCCTGTTCATCAAACTGATTTCGCCGGCCAAGGCCACGGTCTCGGCTTACTATAACCTGCTGAACGGCCGCGCGGCCTTGGAACGGATTTACGAAATCATCGACATCCCGGAACAGGTGCGCGAGAAGCCCGACGCCCGCGCCAAGGCCGACTTCGAACACGACATCCGCTACGAGAACGTCTCGTTCCGTTATCCGGACGCCGAACCGGGACAGAACGGCGACGTGCTCGACCAAGTGGAGCTGCGTTTGGAAAAGGGCAAGACCTATGCGTTCGTGGGGGCTTCCGGCTCGGGCAAGACGACGACGGCCGACCTGCTCTCCCGCTTCTACGACGTGACGGGCGGCCGCATCCTGCTGGACGGCATCGACCTGCGCGATTTACGGCTGAAAGACCTGCGCCGACTCGTGGGCACGGTCAGCCAGTTCCCGTTCGTTTGGAACGACACGGTGGAGAACAACATCCGCTTCGGCGGCGATTACAGCACGGAGGAAGTGGTGGCGGCCGCGAAGAAGGCGAACGCCCACGGTTTCATCAGCGCGATGCCGGAGGGCTATCAGAGCCTGGTGGGCGACCGCGGTTGCAACTTGTCGGGCGGACAACGCCAACGCGTCGTCATCGCGCGCGCCATCCTCAAGAACGCGCCGATTTTGGTGCTCGACGAGGCCACGTCCGCCCTCGACACCGAGTCGGAAAAGGCCGTGCAACAGGCTTTGGGCGAACTCATGCAGGGCCGCACGTCCGTCGTCATCGCCCACCGCCTTTCCACCATCCGCCATGCCGACCGTATTTTCGTATTCGACAACGGCCATATCACCGAAACCGGCACGCACGAAGAGCTCATGCGGCTCGACGGCGCCTATGCCCGTCTGGTGCGCCTGCAAAACCTAACCTAAACCCTTTCCCATGGTTTTAGACGATTCCCTGCTGAACCTGCTCACGGAGCGGGCCAAACAATACCACGACGACACCGTGGCGATGCGGCGGCATCTGCACCGCCATCCCGAACTCTCGACCGAGGAAGTCGAAACGGGACGCTATATCGCGCAACAGCTTAAACAATGGGGTATCCCCTACCAGGACGGGCTGGCCGACACGGGGCTATGCGCCATGATTACGGGCGTGGAACCCGACAGCCGCTGCGTGGCCTTGCGCGCCGACATGGACGCGCTGCCGATTACGGAACAGACCGGGCTACCGTTCGCCTCCGAGCGCGCCGGCGTCATGCACGCCTGCGGGCACGACGCCCACATGGCCTGTCTGTTGGGCGCCGCCCGCCTCCTGCAAGAGACGCGGACGCTTTGGAAAGGCACCGTCAAACTGATTTTCCAACCCTCGGAAGAGGATTTCCGCTCCGGCGCGCCCCAAATGATTGCGGGCGGCGTGCTGGAAAACCCCAAGCCGCAGCACATCTACGCGATGCACGTGTTGCCCGACCTGCCCGCCGGCAAAGTGGGCATGAAGGCGGGGCAATACATGGCTTCGACCGACGAACTCTACCTGACCGTCAAGGGCAAGGGCGGGCACGCCGCCACGCCCGAACTGAACGTGGATACCGTGATTGTGGCGGCCAACATCCTGACCGCGCTGCAACAGGTCGTAAGCCGTCAGGCGCCGCCCTACATCCCCACCGTGCTGTCGTTCGGCCGCATCATCGGCGAGGGGCGTACGAACATCATCCCGTCGGAGGTGCATATAGAGGGCACCATCCGCACGTTCAACGAGGTTTGGCGCAAACAGGCGCACGAGAACATCACGCGCTGCGCCGTCGAAACGGCCAAGGCCATGGGCGGCGACTGCGAGGTGACCGTCGATCACGGCTATCCGTTCGTGCTCAACGACGCCGAGGCGACCCAACGGGCGCGCGACCTGGCCGGCAGGCTCTTCTCGCCCGCCAACGTGGAGGAACTGCCGTTGCGCATGACAGCCGAAGACTTCGCCTATTATTCGCACCTGATACCGGCCTGCCTGTTCCGGCTCGGCACGGCCAACCCCGACCAAAAGGGCACGCAGTCCAACCTGCATACGCCGGAGTTCACGGTGGATGAATCGGCCCTGCTGACGGGCGTCCTGCTCATGACCGCCTTGGGCATCGCGGGCTAAGCGGCAACCCCGCGACGGCATCACGAAGGCATAAAAAAACGGCGGGGCCTCCGTTTGGAAGCCCCGCCGCGCTATTTCCAGCGAAACCGAAAACCGCTTAGTCTTCGATATCCACTACGTTACCCTTGACGTCGAACGTCATCTTGGCGCCGTTCGCCAA
>CAMXAS010000083.1 GCA_947179195.1 uncultured Bacteroidales bacterium | reverse complement strand
CCGGCTCCGTCGGCCCGTTCTGCGCCTGCGGCGGAAAGATGACCATGGCCGGGAACCAATAGTTGTCTATCATCTCGTAAACGCCCAACACTTCGCCCGTATTGCTCAAGCGGACGGTTTCGTAGGTCTGTTTCAGATTGTCCTGATAAAGCGAAACGTACATCTCGTCCGTTTCGGGATGCAAACGGAAGCCCGCGCCGCAGTACATATACCAACCGATGGACTGCGTATCGAAGAAATCGGAACATTCGCCCTTGTCGATGTCGTAGCAAACGATTTCGTTATGCGTAAACCAACCGTTGCCCTGTTTTTTCCAATACAGCTTGTTCTGTCGGGCGGAGGCGCAGAACGCATCGGCCGTCCAGGCGTACCACGAACTGGGCAGGCCGTAGCCGGCAGGCAAGGCTATCCGCGTGGTGTCGAGCGTTTGATAATCCAACCGGAAAAAATAGTCTATCGTGGCGCCACGGCCCGACAAATCGGGCGTCACGCTTATCCACAGGCTGCTGTCTTTGGCCTGCACGATGGAACCGAAACCGCGCTGCACGCCCGCTTCCAAGGGCGCCCCGATTACCCGCACCACCGTATCGCTTTCGGCATCTATCACCAGCAAGCCTTTCTTCTGATGGATGGCCAACACGTGGTCGCCCACCTTCAACATCGTGCCGCATTGGGCGGAATACAGACCGCCGCCCTCCGCATCCGTGCCCGGAATCAAGCCTGTCACTTCCAAGGCTTCGAGGTCGAACACATAAATGCCGTTGCTCGTCGAGATGTAGCCTTTCTGCGGGTTGACGCCCACAAAGGCGCGGCCATCGGCCACCGAGCGGCCTTCGTCATCGGTCGCGATGGTTTCGATTTGCTTGATACAAGCCATCGTTTCGGCATCGCAAACCGTAATGCGCCCGCCCGTCACCGTGGCGGCCACATCGCGTTCCTGCTTGGATATGATATACATACGGCCTTCGTATATCGCGCCGTATTGGCTCGTGCACCCCAATTCCTTGCCCGGGTTCTCCTTTTGGAAAACGCGGTATTCCCATTCGCCATCCGGCCGCAGATAGTTGATCGTGCTGTTCTGATGCCCGAACCAGTCTTCATTGAGGATAAAAACCCCTTTGGTATAGTCCGGCTTCTCGTCGGCATACCCCCTGACGGTTGCTGCCAAGGCCGACAGAACCATCATCCAAAATATCCTTTTCATATCCCTTTATGTTAATCTTCTTCCACGTGCAGGTCTTCCGCCCGCGAGAGTTCGGTCGAGGTCTCGCCCAACCATCCGCAGGACTGGTTCACGCCAGTATATACCCGTATAAAATCGACGCACGGCAGGTGCACGGGACGCCCCTGTGCATCCACCGCCCATTCGATATTGAAACTCGACTTGTCTTCCGCCTCGTTGGGATGGTTATCCACATAGCCCCAATCGTAGGCGTACAAGACGTAATAGGTGCCGTTGCCACTCTCGTCCACGGCATTATCGGCCAATTTGGTGCCGCGGAACGTCAGGTTGGCAGCCTCCACCCACTGCGGGAAATAGGCCTGCGTATGAAAGGCGTTCTTGGCAACGTAACCCGAGCGGCCGCCATTGTCCGTAAAACGGATATACGACGTATCGGTGACGGAAGGCGTCTGCGGGTTCGGCGTCGCAGGTTTCATCGGGTCGGGCCGGTAATAGGTTATTTCGTAGCCGCGCACCGTAGCCGGCTTGCGGTATTCGCTACCGGCCAACTCATACCAATCGTCGTCCGGCAGCCCGTTCCGGTTGCGGTCGAACGACACCATGACGATGCCCGGCTCCGCGCTCCCGCCCGAATTCGGGTTATCGGGGTTGGGCACTTCGGCCGAATAGAACGCATTGCCGTAAATCTTGAAATCGTATTCGCCCGGCACATTCACCACGCTGTGGTCAAACCCGAACGTCACATAACCGCCGTAAGCGCCCAACGAAATCAGCACATCGTTGGTGCCCGAAATGGATTCCTCCGCCTTTTTCAACATATCGGCATAGGTGTCGCCGGCTTCGTATTCGGGCATGACGTTCACGAACTGCCCCGGCGCGGGACAATACTCATATACCCGCGTGATATAACGGCTGTAAGCCACTTCCTCGCCCCAAACGACGATATAGGTGTCGTGTTCGTAGGGATTGACCGGGTCTTCGATTTGCAGATGCAAGGCGTAGGCGCCCGTATCGGCCGAACAGAAAATGAAATCTCGCTCGGTCGAAACCACGCTCTCGTGCCCCGTGCGGTCACTCATCGTCCATATATAACGCTCACCCTCGAATTCGGGATGCAACACGAGCGGCTGCATACGGGCCACGGCATAATAGTCGTCTATGCCGAGACTCACCATGGGAATCTCGGGCTTACACGCCACCAACGCCAGCATCGCGATAACGATGGCCATCATGGTTTTTCCTTTTTCCGTCCTCATCCCTTGCCTTTATATAAAAACGTCATATGCGCCGGAATATCGCCCGTGCGGACGCTCCATTTCTTGGTGCCGTCCCGCCGGTAACAATGCAATACGCCGCTCGAAACGTAGTTTTTGGCGTCCGTCACGAAAATATCGCCGTTATAGGGGTTCACGGCTATGCCGTAAGGTATCTTGATGTCGCTTTCGGTGCCGTCGGCGATGAAATTTGCGGAAACCAACGTCTTGGTGGCGATATTGATGATGCCGTACGACACCCGGTTGTCTTCGGTCTGATTGTTCCAGGCCACGCTGTAGAAATAAAGCGAATCGCCCTGTATCGTGAACTCGGAACACGGAATATCGAAGGTGTCGGTCACGACCATTTCTTTGGATATATGATCTTTGCGCGCCAAAAGATGCAATTTGGACGGCACATCGCCATAGTTGCCGCGCGAACTGACCCAAAGGCGGTTGTAAGCATCCGCCCGCAAACGGTGCAGGTTCAGCCCCACGGGGATTTTCTTGACCTGTTTCATGCCGTAACGTTCCACGACCGAAACGGTATAGTCGTAATTCGGCACACGGTAGCCGCCGGAATTGGCCACATAGAGGTATTCGCCCACAATGTCCAACTCGTCGGGCTGGTAACCCACCGTTACCTGGTTGACGACGGAGAGCGTGGCCGTATCCACCTCGAACACCGCGCCGAGCTGGGCGTCCGGGTCTATGGAAACCGGCCCGACATAGGCCGAGACGTAAGCCCGCCCGCGGGCGAAACGGATATAACGGCAATTGGGAATATCGATTTGCCCGATGCGGACACAGGTGCGCGCATCCATGACCTCCACTTTATGCGAACAGTTGATGACCGCATACAGTTTGCTGCCGTAAATCCGGATATCGTTGCCGACATCGCCCAACTCCTTGATGACGGTCGGGTTGCGTTCGGCATAAACATTCCGCACATAATAGCCGTTCGCGAAATCGACATAATCTATCGACGCCTTGTTGCTCCCCATATTGCCCTCGTTGAGCAGATACATCCCGATGGGTTCGTCGTCCGCAAAATCGGCCTCCGACCGGATGGGAATCGGCAACAGCTCGTATTCGGTGGGCACCACGAGCTCGTCTTTGCGACAGCCTACCGCCAGGCACAGCAGGACGGCCAGGCCGACGGAGCGGCCTACGGAGACGATATGTCGGGTCAGGTTCATGCGTTTTGCGTTTTCCATCCTATCAATATTCCACTACGAGCGAGACGCGATAATTCCGCTTGGGCATCGGGTAATTGAGAATCACATCGTAGTCTTGGGAGAGCAGGTTGTTGATTTCGACCGAAGTTTTAAGCCGCACCGTCTTTATTTTCCATTCCCCGGACAAAGACAAATCGTGCGTGTACCACGGCTGCGTATAGTTATATATAATGTTTTCCTGTTGGTTATAACGTTCGCCCACATAAATGAAACTGTAATTGAGCGCATAGTTCCGCCACGTCAGCATACCCACGACCGAACCGCTATGCCAAGGGATATAGGGGATTTGGTCGCCGTAATAGGTATCGGACGGATCGGTCACGTCTATGGCCGACTGATAGGTGTATTGCAATTTGCCGGTCAACGCCCACTCGTGCGGGAATTGCAGCGTGAATTGCGCCGTGGCGTCCACCCCGTTGATTTTGACCAAACCGAGGTTGAGCATCGTCCAACGGAACTGCTGGCCTTTCGGATAGGCGATGATTTTATCCTTGACGCGATTGTAATAATAGTCAGCCTTGATTTCAAATTGCCGGAAAACACCTTTCTTGAGTTCGATATGGTAGGCCACGCCCACGTCGTGCTGTACGGCGAGTTCCGGTTTCAGATAGGCGTTGCCCATATCGGTATAGTAAAGGTCGTTGAAAGTGGGATAACGATAGGCCTGCTTATAGAAGGCGTTGAAGACCAACCCGACCCGTTTGAGCGGTTGATACGAAATGAAAAAGCCCGGCGTTACCTTGTATTTGTTCGGCGCCTCGTCCCGGTCACGGGCTTCCTCTTGGATGAACGTACCGAGTACGGAGGCCTGCAACTTGACATGGTCGAACAGGTTCATGGCCGTGGCCGCCGCTAAATAATGCGAGAAACGGCTCACATCCATATATTCTTCCATCGCGTTCCATTGAAAATCGTAGGCCAGCGAGGCGTCCCACCAACGGAAAATCTCGAATTTATTGGCCACGGACGCATAGGTTTCCCGTTGCACGTAAATATTATCTACGTGGATGAGTTTGTCGTCGTTATTGACATAGTGCGTCCAGTCGTAGGCATATTTGGCATTGACCCGCATCTGCCAAATCCTGAAGAATTTATCTTGAAACGAAGCCTGTACGAAACTGTTGCGGTCCCAAAGCCGTTCGCCGCGACGCCACACATTGTTGACAATCGCGCCCGGAATGCCGCGTTCGGAACTGTAATGGTAGGCATGGAACTTCCAAAATCCCGTATTGGAATAATAATGTTGCAGACCGGCTTCCACGCGCACGGCATTGACGTCGCCGTTTTCGCGGACGGCCGTCGTATCGTAGGCCAATTCTCCCGAGGGCGTAACCCGACGGTAACGGAACTTGTATTTACCGTCGGAACTGAGCACTTCGGCGTTCAGCGACAGATTGAGTTTGTCGCTCACTTTATATTCCATCAAGGCGGACGGATTGATGAGAAAGAACGAACCGGCTTTCATGGCCGCGCGAAGGTGGAAATTCCGTCCCTCCTCGAATTTGGGGCGACGGCTGTTGAGATAGATACTGCCCGAAGAGCCGAATTCCCGCGCGCTTTGGAAGATGTCGCTTTTCTGTCCGTTGTAAAGCGAAATCTCATCGATGTTTTCCAACGAGAACTTGCCCAAGTCCACCTGCCCGTTCTGCGCATTGCCCAACTGGATGCCGTTGTAATAAACGCCCATCTGGTCGGTGCCCATGCTGCGGACATTGATGGTCTTGATACCGCCCACCCCGCCGTAGTCCTTGACTTGCACGCCGGAAAAGAAACGGATGGCGTCGGCCACCGAAAGACTGTTGAGACGCTCCAATACGGCGCCTTCCAATTTCTGTGGCTGGATGATTTCCTTGGAGGGCGCGGATATGACGACTTCGCTCAGGTAATAATGCCGGCTGATGGCCTCCTCCAACGAATCGGTCTGCGCCACAGGCACAGAAGCCGAAGCCTTAAAACCGCAGACAGCCATCAATCCGCAGAGAAAAAGCCGACCGACGGTCTTGGTCTTTCCATCCATTACAAAGCGTTTAATTGGTTTGTAAAAGACTTTAGACCCTATGAAAGAGAGTGCTGGAAAACGATAGTCGGAACCGGCCATCGCCATGCTGTCAAACCTCATTTCCCCAAGGTTATCCTGCGGCACTCTTTGGCAAGTCTCCTGACTTATCTCTCCCCCGGACGCCTTCCCATGCGCGCTCTACAGCACACAGTGACCTTTTGTCCGGCTTCAACAAGAAATACAGTAGAGGGTACTGTCACGGATTCGCACCGTGTTCCTTATTATCGGATGATATCCGACCAAAAGCCG
>CAMXAS010000082.1 GCA_947179195.1 uncultured Bacteroidales bacterium | reverse complement strand
CCCACGGAGAAGCGGACGAGGCCTTCCGACAGGCCCATGCCTTTCTGGAATTCCTCCGGAATCTCGCTCGACGTGCTCTTGCCGGAATTGCTGAACAGCGTCTTGAAGTAGCCGAGCGACACGGCCAGGTAGCCGACGCCCTTCTTCTGCATCGTCTCCATCATGAAGTTGGCTTTTTCGGCGGTTTCCAGGTCGATGGCAATCATGCCGCCGAAGCCGTAGCCGGCGTTCATCTGTTTCTTCATGAGCGCGTAATCGGGATGGGACGGCTGTCCGGGATAGTTGGCCTTCAGACCGATTTCCTTGAAGCGTTTGGCCAGATACATCGCGTTCTCGCTATGTTTCTGCATACGGATGTGCAGCGTGTGCAGGTTCTTGAGGATGCTCGACGAGCGGAACGGGTCCAAGACCGGGCCCAACAGCATGGCCGTGCCGTTGTTGACGTCAATCAGCGAATTGATATAGTCGGCCTTGCCGCAGATGGCACCGGCCACGCAGTCGTTCTTGCCGTTGATGAATTTGGTCATCGAATAAACGACCACATCGGCGCCGAGGCGGGCGGGCGAGAAAATCATGGGCGTAAACGTATTGTCAACGACCAATTTGGCCTTGTGCTTGTGCGCGACGGCGGCCAAAGCCGGGATGTCGGCGATGCGCAACATCGGGTTGCTCATCGTTTCGGTATATACGAAGCGCGTGTTCTTGCGGATGGCTTTCTCCACCTTCTTCGGGTCGGTCGTATCGACGAAGGTCACGTCGATATTGAATTTGGGCAGATAGTTTTTCAGGAACGCGAACGTACCGCCATAGACGGTCGGGCTGGCCACGATGTGGTCGCCGCTTTGGACGAGCTGCAGCATGGCGCAGGTAATGGCCGCCATACCGGAGCCGGTCACCCAGGCCGCCTCGGTGCCTTCCATGGCCGCCAGGGCGTCGGCCAGATATTTGTTGGACGGGTTCCAATGGCGGGAATACAGGAAGCAGCCTTGTACCTCGCCCGTAAACGTGCCGGTCATGTCCTTGCCGTGCAGGAACGTGAACGTGGCCGAGTCGGTGACGGAGGGGTTCACGTCGCCGAATTCCCCGAATTGCAGACAGTCCTGAATGCGGGAAGCGGGGTCGAATGTCTCTTTTTTCATACGATATGATTTTTGGTTAAGGTTCGGGGTTCAGGCCTTTCTGTTTGGCCAACAGCATATTCAGCTCGCTCAGATAGCGGTCGGCCTCCAGGAAGTCCATGGATTTGGCGGCCGTGTTCATGAGTTTCTTCACCACCTCGATGCGGTTCGCCAAAATCTTGGGGTCGCCGTAATCGATAACCGGGTCGGCGGCGAAACGCACTTGGCTTTCGGTCTCCACATAGGCTTTCGGTTCCGCGCCGCGCGCCACGGCCAACGAATCGTCGATTTTCTTGACGATGGGTTTGGGCGTGATATGGTGCGCCTTGTTGTAGGCCATCTGTTTCTCGCGTCGCCGGTTCGTTTCCTCTATCGTCTGCTTCATGGCGTCGGTCTCGTGGTCGGCGTACATGATGACGCGGCTGTTCATGTTGCGCGCGGCGCGGCCCGCCGTTTGGGTCAAGGCGCGCGCCGAACGCAGGAAGCCTTCCTTGTCGGCGTCCAAAATGGCCACCAGCGAAACTTCCGGCAGGTCAAGCCCTTCGCGCAGCAGGTTCACGCCAATCAACACGTCGATGGCGCCCGCGCGCAGGTCTTGCAGGATTTCCACGCGTTCGAGCGTATCCACGTCCGAATGGATATAGCGGCAACGGATGCCGTTGTTGGTCATGAACTTGCTCAGTTCTTCGGCCATCTTCTTGGTCAGCGTCGTCACGAGCACCCGTTCCTGACGCGCGCACGTCTTCTCGATTTCGTCCAAGAGGTCGTCCACCTGATGGGCCGTCGGGCGCACCTCTATCGGCGGGTCCAGCAGACCGGTGGGGCGGATGACCTGTTCCACGACCACGCCCTCCGACTGTTCCAACTCGTATTCGGCGGGCGTCGCGCTCACGTAAAGCGTCTGTTTGACCAATTGTTCGAACTCCTCGAATTTGAGCGGCCGGTTGTCCAAGGCGGCCGGCAGACGGAAGCCGTATTCCACGAGGTTGATTTTGCGGGATCGGTCGCCGCCGTACATGGCCTTGATTTGCGGCATCGTCACATGGCTTTCGTCCACCACCAGCAGGAAGTCGTCGGGGAAGTAGTCAATCAGGCAGTAGGGGCGCGTGCCGGCCGCCCGTCCGTCGAAATAACGCGAATAGTTTTCGATGCCGGCGCAGTAGCCGATTTCCTTAATCATCTCCACATCGTAGCAGACGCGGTCTTCCAAGCGTTTGGCTTCCAACGGCTTGCCGATTTCCTTGAAGAAGTCCACCTGTTTGCCGAGGTCTAGTTGTATCTCTTTAATCGCATTCTGGATGCGGGCGGACGAGGGTACGAAGATATTGGCCGGGTAAATCCGTATCGTCGGGAGCGATTCCAGCACCGAGCCCGTCAGCGGGTCGATTTTCTGCAGGCTCTCGATTTCATCGTCAAAGAAAATGATGCGGTAGGCGTAGTCGTCATAGGCCACGAACACGTCGATGGTGTCGCCCTTGACGCGGAATTTGCCGCGCGTAAATTCGATTTCGTGCCGCGAATACAGGCTGTTGACCAAGGCCAGCATGAGGTCGCGCTGCGTGATGCGTTGGCCCACCGACAGGATGACGATGTTGTCGTGGTAGTCGTTCGGGTTGCCCGTGCCGTAGATGCAGGACACCGACGACACGATGATGACGTCGCGGCGGCCGGACAGCAGCGCCGAGAGCGCGCGCAACCGCAGTTTCTCAATTTCGTCGTTGATGGAGAGATCCTTCTCGATGTACGTGTTGGAGGAAGGTATATAGGCTTCCGGCTGATAGTAATCGTAATAGGAAACGTAATATTCGACGGCGTTCTCCGGGAAAAACTGGCGGAACTCGCTGAACAGCTGTGCCGCCAACGTCTTGTTGTGGCTCAATACGAGCGTGGGGCGCTGCACCTCTTGGATGACGTTGGCCACCGTGAACGTCTTGCCGGAGCCCGTCACGCCCAGCAGCACTTGCCCCTTGTCTCCCCTCCGCAGGCCTTCGGACAATTCGGCGATGGCTTGCGGCTGGTCGCCCGTCGGCCGGAATGCGGAGGTGAGTTTGAAATCCATAGGGCGGGGCGCTTATTGATGGCAGGCGCGGAACTGTTCCAGACGCTTTTCCAATTCGGGCAGGTCTTCCATCGGCACGAGCGAGACGCAGGCGCGCAAGCCTTGGCGTTCACTGCCCGTAATGCCGAGCGAAATGGCGCTGACACCGAAATACAGCAGTTCGTGCAGCAGTTCGTCGCCGCTCATGCCTTCGTAGCCGATGGTGAAATAGAAACCGTCCGACAGGGCCATGTCCTCGTCTTTGTCGTAAACGAGGTGGAAGCCGTTTTTCAGGAACATTTCCTTCATGCGGTGCGCTTTCTCCGCGTAAACCTTGATTTCTTCGATAAAGTTGTATTCGCCGTCGTTTACCGCTTTGAGGATGGCCGCCAGGCCGTATTGGGGCGAGTGGGCGGTACCGGAACTCAAGGGGTAAATCGTGCCGTAAATCATCGTGCGGCCGAAGCCCGTGCTCGGGTAGTAGTTCTTGAAGTTGGGGAAGTCGGTCTTGAACAGCTTGTCCGAAATCACCATCATGCCGAGCCGCTGGCCCGCGTAGCTGAACGCCTTGGAGCTGGAGATGAACAGCAGGTAGTTGTCCGTGTAGTTGGCCACCGTCGCCTGATAGGGCGGCACGCCCGGTTTGGAGATGTCCTTGCGGAAGTCCATGCCGAAGTAGGCGAGGTCTTCCATGACGATAACGTTGTATTTGTTGGCGAGTTCGCCGATGATTTTCAATTCGTTTTCCGTGAAGCAAATCCACGAGGGGTTGTTCGGGTTGGAGTAGAAGATGCTCGAGATATTGCCTTTCGACAGGTATTCTTCCAATTTCTCACGCAACTTTTCACCACGGTAGTTGTAAACGTCGAACGATTCGTAGGGAATCTGCATCACGGCGTGTTGCTGACGGTGTACGGCGAAGCCCGGATCGATGAACAGCGTCGTGTTCTTGCCGGCCTGGGCGCGGCTGATGGTCAGGAAGGCCGCGAAACTGCCCTGCATGGAGCCGACGGTCGGCAGGCAGGATTCGGGGCTGACCGAGATATTGAGGAAGTTCTTGACGAAGCGGGCGATTTCGGTCTTCAGTTCGGGAATCCCGTAAACATCGGGGTAGATGGAAGCCACGCCGTTGCGGAGTGCCTTGATTTCGGCCTCGATACCGATTTGGCAGGCCGGAAGCCCCGGAATCCCCATCTCCATGCGGATGAAGCGGGTGCCGGAAGCGGCCTCGATATCGTTGATGAGTTTCTTGACCTCGCGGATGGAGGCGCGTCCTACATTGGACAAGTTGTTTTCGGACACGATTCTGTCCACGAGTTCTTTCGGAATAACCGTCTGAGCCATAATATGATAAGGTGTTTAAATTTGCGTAATAACAACCAACAAGCCGAATCCATAACGGGTTCGGCTTGTAAAGTTACGAAAAATTTTCCGGATTACAACACGACAATCGGCGGCACGTCGCGGAGCGGCTTCGGACAGTGCCAGAAGCGGCCGTCTTTGGCGTTGGGGTTGAACAGATAGAACACCGAGCCGTCGTCGCCTTTGATGGCGGCAAGGGCCTGTCCTTCGGCGCCGGCGGGCGGATTCGGCAACGCGATGCCGACCAAGGCCGTCGTTTCGTATTCGGCCAAAATGACGGGCAGGTCGGTAAAGCGCCGTACGAGACGGGCGTGCAGGATGGCGCGGTCTTTGGCGTCCCCGGCCTTGAGCGCGAAGGCTTCGTCCGGGAACAGCGGCTGTCCGTCGGGCTTGATTTTCTTTTTGGCGTTGTCGTTGAAATAGGTGGCGGCGAATTGGCCGAGATAGTCGATGACCGCTTCCTGACAGGCTTGGGTCGGGGCGGCCTCTGTATGCAACAGGCTATCCACAACCGGCGCGCATTTATGGCGGATGGACTTGCCCAGCACCTCGCCGCAAGGCGCGTGCAGATAGAGCGCGGTGGAGGCGTAGGGGTAGTTCTTGTAGAAGTCGAGCAGCCGCAGGTTGTAGGCGAAACGGTCGTTCTTCTCATAAAGGCAGGGGATGCCGACGCATTCCCGGAATTGCAGGCTCAGCGGCGACGTTCCCAATGCAAAACAGCCTTCGTAACTGTAAACGGGTTCGTTGCGTTGCTTGCCGGCCAATTTCTCCATCAGGTAGAACGGTGCGCCGCCGATTTCCACATACGGCTGGTTATAGACTTTCTCGTAAAACGGCAGCAATACGAGCAGGCGATAGGCCGGTTTGTCCGCGCCCATACGGCCTATTTTGGCCGCATAGCCGGCTTGGTTCAGCATAAAGACCGTCCACACTTCCTGTTCGCCGTTCTTGTTCTTGGGGTAGATGGCGGCCGCGGCGGCTTGGGTCAGCCGGTAGAAGCCCCAGTCGTTGAGGCGGTGCTTGCGGGCCGCGTCGTAGAGTTGCCGCAACGGGATGTCGAAGCGGCTCTCCGACAGTTTCTGCCAAAAGGCGGCCAGGTTCTTTTCCGTCGGCGCGCCGATGCCGTAAGTGTTGAGGCGGGGTTCCAAATCCAGTGTCAGTTTCACGCCGTCGGCCTCTATGGTGAGGCGGTTGACTTGGAGCAGTTCGTCGTAGTAGGGCTCGGGCGCGGCCGGGGCCTTCAACGGGCTCAGGCTGCGGACGCCGGCGGGCTCAATCCAGCTGAGCGCGGGCCAGGCCGTGTCGGGCTCGGCTTTCCGTGTCGGTATTTCCGGGAATTCCGGGCTGAACGTCTGAATCTTGTAGGCCTTGAAGCCGCCGCGCAGATGGTCGCAGAACTCCTGGTTGCATTGCCGACGGTTGTCTTCGAATTTGCCGACCACCTGCGATTTGACATAGGTGTCGAAC
>CAMXAS010000081.1 GCA_947179195.1 uncultured Bacteroidales bacterium | reverse complement strand
TTACGGGCCGCCCCGACTCGGTGGTCTTTTGGGTTAAGAAAGGCGCGAACGGCGGACGTCCGGCCGACTTCACGATGTATCTGCACAATAACGCCAAATTGGAAGACCGCAACCCGAATGGCACTTCTGTTGGCACGGTCATCGGTTCGGCCCACTGTAAAATCACGAACACCGACTGGCAGCGCATCAGCCTGCCGATTGAATACGCCGGCAACGAAACGCCCGCCTACCTGTTGGCCAGCTTTACGGCCGGCAACAACTTCCGCGAAGTGGTGGAAGGCGACGAACTCTATGTGGACGATATGTTGCTCATCTACAACCCGAGCCTGCACATCGACTTGGATGACATTGTGCCGGTGCCGGTACATAAAACCGAACCCCTCGTTTCTTTCGAAGTGCCCTTTACGCTCAACGGCACGATGAGTCCGTTCAACTTGGAGGACGACAACGTGATTTACGCCGAACTCTCGGACGAAAACGGTTCTTTCGAAAATCCGCTGACTTTAAACGAAATGACGACCGACGAAAGCGGCAAGATGGTTTGCCAATTCCCGCTCGATTTGCCCTTCAGCGCCGAAAGCCACTACAAACTCCGCTTGCGGGCCACAAACTACCCGCTCTTGAGCGACAACACGGTGGAACTGGCGCCCTATTACGTCTATCGCCTGAACATCACCGAACCGGAACCCGTTTGGGCCGCCGAAGTCAATACCGTAGATACGCTGTTGCCCGAAAACACGGTATATACAGCCGTCTGCACAAACGTGATGGCGGGCTTGCATCTGAGCCAATGGCTGTTGAACGGCGAAGCGGTTTCGGACGCCCTTTCCTACACGCTGACACTGGATCAGGACTATACGCTGACGGCGCAATTCGACACGAACTACTACGCCGTAACGGTAGCGGCCACCGTGGGCGGCGGTTTTGAACTCGACGGCGCCGAGGGCACGCAGACCCGCTACGAAGCCGAGATGATTCACAATGCGGTGCTGAACCTGAACGCGGCGGCCGATTTCGGCTACCACTTCCGCGAATGGCAGTTGAACGGCGAAACGCTATCCACCGACAACCCGCTGACTTACACCGTGACGGACATCACCGACCTGACCGCCGTCTTCGACACCAACGTTTACGAAATTTCGTTCTCCGCCACCCCGGCCGACATGGGTTCGGCGTCCAACAGCGGCATCTACAAACACTTTACGGCGGTGGCCTCGACCGCTGAACCCGCCCCCTACGCCCAATTCAGCCACTGGCGCAAGGCCGGCGAAACGGAAGCGGTTTCTTACGAAGCCACGCTGACGATTGAATCCGTGAGCGCGGAAGCCGCCTACGAAGCCGTCTTCGCCTCGCAGACGTTCGACGTGACGACGGCCGCCGAACCCGCCGAAGGCGGACAGACGGCGGGCGACGCCACTTACGAGGCCTTCCCGCTGACGCAGCAGGCGCAGGTCAGCGCCCAAGCCGCCGAGGGCTATCACTTCACGTATTGGACATACACCGTCGATGGGGCGAACCAAACCGACCGGCCGACCGACAACCCCTTGGTATTTGTTGAAAACGGCCATGTGGCGCACGCCTACGCGTTTACGGCGCATTTCGACATCAACCGCTATGCGCTGACCGCCGAGGCCGAACACGGCATGGTGGAGGGCGACGGCACGTTTGAACACGGGGCCGAAGTGACGCTGAGCGCGACGCCCGACTACGGCTATGCGTTCAACGGCTGGTACGAGAACGGCGACCTGCTCGGCAACGAACCGACGCTGACGCTGACCCTAACGGCCGAACGGCATCTGACCGCCGTCTGCACGCCGCAGACTTACACGCTGACGTTCGGTGTCAATGACCCGACCCTCGGCCATATCGCGCAACCGACCGAAGCCGAAGGCGTTTACGAACACTTTACGGAACTGACCGTCATGGCCGAAGCGACCGAAGGCAACGAATTCCGCCACTGGGTTATCGACGGCGAGAACGTGAACGGCACGGCCACCCTGACGTTGACCGTGGACGGCCCCAAGACCGTGGAAGCGTTCTTTACGCCCTTGCGCAAACAGTTGACCGTGGTGAATCCGTATGAGGAACGCGGCACGGTAACGGGCGACGGCCTTTATGAACACGGCGCGGCCGCGGAACTGACGGCCAACGCGGCTTTCGGTTACGTATTCACGAACTGGACGGATGAAGACGGCGCAACCTATACCGCCAATCCGCTCCTGATTGACGCCTTGACCGAAAACCGGACGCTGACCGTGCATTTCGAAGCGATGCCGTTTGACCTCTGCATCAGCAACCCGACGCCCGAATTAGGGGACTATACCGTAAACGGCGAAACGGCGGCGGAACACTGCCTGACTTTCCCGTATCTGCAAACGGTGACGCTGACGGCCACCCCGGCGGCTGACAAACGTTTTGTGGGTTGGAAAAACGCCGAAACGGACGAACTGTTGACCGACAACCCGCTGCAACTGACGATGCGGGCCGACCTCAGTCTGACGGCTGAATTCGACAACGCCGTATATACCGTGCAGGGTGCGGCCTATCCGACAGAAGCGGCCTATATCACGGGCTGTGACGATTATTACCTTGACGCGACGGCCAAATTGACCGCGACGCCGCGCTTCGGCTTTACGTTCACGGGCTGGTATAACGAACAGGGCGAACGCCTGGGCGAAGACCTGAACTACGAATTCCAAGTGGAAAAAGCCGTTTACTATGTGGCGCGCTTCGAGCGCAACCTCTATACGCTGAACGTCGTGGCGACCGACGGCGGCACGGTGACGGGCGGCGGCGAACGTCCGTACGGCTACAACACGAAAGTGGAAGCCCTGCCGGACGAAGGTTGCCAGTTCAACGGCTGGTACGATGCGCAGGGAACGTTGGTTTCCGATGAGGCCGTCTATTACCCGACCGTACTGAAAGACGAGACACTGACGGCGCAGTTCGGCCCGAAAGCCCTGAACATCGTTTTGAGCTGCGAACCGGCTGAAGCGGGCACCATCAAACGCCTCGGACAAGCCGACGCCGGCTTCTTCTACAACCAAGCGGTTACATTCCAGGCCCAGCCGACCGATGTATATACTTTCAGCCACTGGACCGACGCCGACGGCAAGCGGTCCGAGAATGCCGATTTGACGCTGAGGCCGACGACCGACCAGCATCTGACGGCGCACTTTACCTTGCGCGCGTTCCAGACCGCCGATATTTCCGTTCAACCGGCCAATGCCGGCCAATTGGCCAACCTGCCGGAAAACTGGATTTACGGCCAGTCCTATACCGTCAGCGTGAACCAAACGGACGACCGCTATACGTTTATCGGCTGGATGGATGCCGAGGGCAAGACCCGCTCGACGGATATGAGCTATACGTTCACGTTCGACCACCAACCGCGCGTGGCGCAGTTCGAAGCCAAGGCCGTGGCCGTGAACATCGCCTGCGAACCGGCACAGGCCGGCCATGTGACGCTGACGGGCGAACCCCGCTACTTTGAAACCGTGACGCTGAACCCGCAGGCCGCCCGCGGCTACCGTTTCGCCGCCTGGCGCAACGCGCAGGGCGAAACGCTCGAGGGCACGGCAGCGGAACTGACGTGGACCTTGGACGGCGACCTCAGCCTGACGGCGGTATTCGAACCGGAGACTTACGATATCCTTGTGGCCGCCGTACCCGAAGCGGGCGGCCTGATTGCCGGCCCGGCCACGGCCCGGTACGGCGAAACCGTGACGTTGAACGCCACGGCCAACGACGGCTATACGTTCCAAGCCTACGAAGACGCCGAGGGCAAGGCCATCAGCTACGAGCCCGCCTTTACGACGACGGTCAACGGCCCGTTGAACCTGCACGCGCGCTTTGCGCCGCGTTCCTATACGCTCCACGCCGTTCCGGCCGACAAGACGCTGGGACAGACCAAAGGCAGCGGCCTGTTCGCTTTCGGCGAAACGGTAACGGTCAAGGCCTGGCCGATGGCGGCGGGCTACACGTTCTCGCATTGGAGCGCCGACCCGCAGGGTAACGACCGCCTCTCGGAAGAAGCCGAATATCAATACACGATGACGGCTGAAAACCGCACGATTTACGCCTGCTTCAAACTTCAGACGTTGCAATTGGAACTGACGGCCAACCTGCCGCAAGCCGGCACGCTGCAAGGCGGCGGCGAAAAGACCTACGGCGAAACCGTGACGGTAAGCGCCACGGCCAACGAGGGCTACATTTGGCAAGGCTTCAGCGAATACGACGTCTTGACGACCGAAGAAACGAGCTGGACGTTCACGATGACGGAAAACCGCCATATCGTGGGTGTCTTTGCGCCGATGATGTGGCAAATCACCGCCGTTGACGTGCCCGAAGGCGTCAAGGTAAAAGGCACGGGCGAAGCGGCGCACGGTACGCAAGCCGAAATCGAGGCCGTCCTGCCGAACACGCTCGACTTTGTGGCTTGGGTCAATGCCGAGGGCAACACCGTCGGTACCGAAAACCCGTTGCGTGTGACGGTTCAGAACGATTTGCAACTCACCCCGCGCTGCATGCCGCACCTGTTGCCGCTCAGCGTGACGATTGAACCGCTGGGTGCCGGCAAGGTCATTACCGACGGCTTTACGGACAATGCGGGCGCGTTCCGCTATGGCGCGGACATCGCGCTGGAAGTGCTGCCGGCCCATGGCTACACGTTCGTCGGTTGGGAAGAAGAGGGCGTATCGATTAGCGCCGAAAACCCCTACACCTACCGTATCTTGGGCGAAAGCCAGCTGAAAGCCGTGTTCCAACCCGCCGGCTGGACGATTACGACGGGTTCGAACCTCACGCTCGGCGGCACGACCGCCGGCGACGGCATCTATCCGCAGGGCACCACCGTGGAAGTGACGGCCACGCCGGCCGCGGGCTTCGAATTCATGCACTGGAGCGAAAACGGTGAAATCGTGAGCACGGATGCCGTATATCGCTTTGTGGCCGAAAACGACCGCCAGTTGTTGGCCGACTTCCAAATCCACTACTTCCAGATTCAGGTGGACGCCGACCCGGCCATCGGCGCCAAGGTAAGCGGTAGCGGCGCCTACAGCGCGCAAGACACCGTGACGCTGAGCGTGACGCCGACCAACGGCTACGCGTTTATCGCCTGGGCGTGTGAGGGCGAAACCTTATCGAAAGAAACCACCTACCGGTTCGTGCCCGAACGCGATATGCAGATTGTGGCGCAGATGAAGAAACTGACCACGACGGTTTCCGTCAGCGTAAGTCCCTTCGATGCCGGCACGGTAACCGGCGGCGGCGAATACCGCGTGGGCGACTTGGTAACGCTGCAAGCGATACCGAACGAACAATATATCTTCCGCCAGTGGGTGGATAAGAAAGACAACACCGTCAGCCTCGATCAGACGTTCCGCTTCACGGCCGGCGAGGATGTGGCCTATATCGCCGAATTCACCCTCAAAGACATTGATGTGGATCCGACCGTGACCGTCTATCCGACGCCTTTCAACGGCGAGGTGCACCTCGAAGGCGAGAACATGGACAAAATCACGTGGTTCAATGCCTTTGGCGTAAAAGTGGCGCAATACGAAATCAACTCCAACACGCATACCATCATGACGACCGACACCTGGCCGAGAGGCCTGTATATCTACCGCATCGTCGGCAACAGCGGCAAGGTGGTCAAAGGTAAAGCGTTAAAACTCTAAACGGGCATGAATATTTTCCATACCGTCAAAAAAAGGCTGCTCTTGGGCGCGGCCTTTTTTTGTATGGCGGCCGTCGGGGGTAACGGCTACCTGAACGCCCAGCCGCACAACGGCACCGAACAGTTGCCCAACCGCGGCTTTGAGCTTTACGACAACGAAAACAGCTCCAGCATCGAACCGCAAGGCTGGAACTCGTTTATGACGGCCAACGCCTCCGGTATCGCCAGCGCCGGCAAAGCCCAGCGTCTGACGAAAGAGAGCGGCGGACGCCCCGGCACGAAAGGCGCGTTTTACCTGCGGATTTATTC
>CAMXAS010000080.1 GCA_947179195.1 uncultured Bacteroidales bacterium | reverse complement strand
ACAAGCAGTTTCAACGGCAATAGTCTATCAGTTGGGCGGTTATTTTTTCGATGTTATGATGCTGGAGCATAAGCCGGCGGCCGTTTTCGCCCACCGCCTCGGCTTCCTCGCGGTGCGTCACGGCGTATTCGACGGCCTCGGCGAACGCCTCCTCGGTATCGGCTATCCAAAGGTCTTGGCCCGGCCGGTAGTCCAAGCCCTCCGCCCCCATCGTCGTGGTCACGACGGGACGGCCGGCCACCATGCCCTCCATGATTTTGATGCGGATGCCGCTGCCCGACAGCACGGGCACCACCATCACGCCCTTGGAGGCCATGAATAGCTTGGCGTCTTCCACCTCGCCCATAACCACCACCTTGTCCATGCGCAGGTTGCGCAGGCGCGACGGCATATAGCGGCCCGCCAGATAAAACGTCAGGTCGGGGCAGCGGCGGTGGATATGCGGCCACACTTTCTTGAGGAACCAGTCAATGCCCTCGAGGTTGGGCAACCAATTCAACGCGCCGATATAGAAAATGGACGGATATTCGGGTTCCACCTCAACGGGCGCCAACGTATCGGCCATGCCCACCGAAAGCGTATGCATCGGCACGCGCACGCCCAAACGGTGGAACGTGGCCGTATCGCGGTCGGTCAGCGGCAACACGAGGTCAGCCCGGTTCAGCCACAGGATTTCCTCGCGCTGCAACCGACCGGCTAACAGTTTATAATACAATTTTCTAAGACCGAAAGCCTTACGCGCCAACCGCATCCAAATCTCGCTCTCCACATTGGCGGGACGCACCACGATTTTGGCCTGTGTATATTGCCGGATCAACGGGATGTAAGGTGCCATAAACAGGCTTTCGATTTGAATCCAGGCGTAATCTTCCTGTTGCAGTTTCTCGCGCAGACGCGCGGCCATTTCTTCCGAGCGGAAACGCTCCAATATATACGAACGGCGGCTGAACAGATTTTTCAACGCCTTGAACAACCGCGGCCGTAAATCGAGTTCCACGCCCGAAATCCGCATACCGGCCGGCAAATCGGTCAAATCCAACGGATGTTTGTACGATGTCGCCGTCAGAATATCCACCTCGCGGTTATAAAGACTGAGACCGTGCCAAATGGCGTACATGGCCACGCAACCGCCATCCCGCAACGGATAGAGCGGCTTGGGGCACAGCATCAGAACGGGTTTCCCGGTTTCCATACTACGCCGCTTTGTTTCGTCCCAACAGACGACGCCAGGTATCGGCATCGAGGAAAGAGGAATCGACCGTGGCCTGCAACGTGAGCAGGATGCCGAACGGCAGGTATATGAGCGGTGCGAGCCACATGCCCCAAAAACAACTCATCACGCCCTCTATGGCCGCTTTCTCGCCGATAACGGTCAACACGTGGTATATGACGAACAGTAAGACCGACACCACGACCGGCATCCCCAGACCGCCCTTGCGGATAATGGAACCCAGCGGGGCGCCGATGAAGAACAGGATGAGGCAGGCCGCCGAAAGGCTGAACTTCTTATGCCATTCCACCGCATAGGAATTGACCTGCTCGTTGCGGTAATACATATCGTTGCGGTAATACTGCGCGTCGGAACGGAAATTCTCGGCCTTGGCCGCCGCCTGTATCTTGGCGGTCGAAGCGATGTCACCGCGCCATTGCCGGTAGGCTTCTTCGGTGGCCTCCGTCTTGTCGGGACGCAAGGCGCGCTGCACCGAATCCTGCGCGTAATAATGCGAGAGGTGGTAATACTGCGTCCCCATGGCGCGCGTGATTTCGTCCTGACGCGCGTCGCGGTTCGCCTTCAACGTATCGTATTGCGCCGACAGGGCCTTGATGCCCAACGTGCGCTGATGGCGTTCGTACATATCGGCCGTGGCTTCCGGCATCTGGAACGACGCAAGGTCGAACAGCAATATCTGTTTTTCGAACTTCAGACGCGTGAACGGATAAGCCACGTCGCGCTCGCGGTTGTTGTCGCGCATACTCCCCATATCGGCGTCCTCGCCGTAGGTATGGCCGTCGTAAAGCGTCAGCGTCATATAGTGGCCGTCTTCGGACGTCTGCATATAGCCGCGTTCGGCCATCGTCACGTTCGTATTGCCCTTGTGCGCCGTATGGTCGTAAATCTGCACGCCCTTCAGATGCGCGCCGTCGCGTTCTTTCTTATCGACGCGAATCGTATAGCCGTCGATTTGCTTGTAATAGACGCCTTCTGGGATATCCAGGGCCGGCTTCTTAGAACGGATTTCGTGATAGAGCACGCGATAGTTCAGATAGGCTTTGGGCGCGGCGTAGTTGGCGAAGAAGAACGCCAGCAGACAGATGCCGAAGCAAACGCCTATGAGCGGCCGCATCGACTGCCGGAGCGGAATACCGGCCGCCTTGAGCGCGACGAGTTCGTAATGTTCGCCCATATTGCCGAAAAACATGAGCGACGAGAGCAGGACGGCCAACGGCAAGGCCATCGGCACGAACGTCCAGCAGGCATAGAACATGAACTTGCAAATCGTCCATAAATCAAGCCCCTTGCCGACCAAATCATCGACGTAGCGCCACAGGAACTGCATGAGCAACACGAAGATGCCGATGCAGAACGTGAGCACGAGCGGTCCGACATAGGACTTGAGCAGAAATGAATTCAGCTTTTTCATATGGTGTTCAACACGTTTTCTTTTATATATTACCAAACCATCACCTTGACCCGCCATTTGCCGGTGCTGCGTTTGACTTCCTTGAAAGCCAACACCACGCCGCCGGCCGCCATAAGCGGAATCCCGGTCGCCAACGCCTCCGTATGGAAGACGGGCTGTTTGCGGGTAATCGCGCCGTTGATGCCGTCCAAGAGCATATAACCGCCGCCGGCGATGCAAAGCGCCGAGCCCATGATCGTGCAGATGCGGAACGGCACGTAATAGGCGGCGATGCGGTCGTACCGGTAATCGACGCCGTTAATCATGACGGCCGTATCGCCGATGCGGTTGATATAGCCCTGCACCTTCTGCCTATCGGTCGTCTTGATTTTCAACACGGCTCCCTCCTTGTAGAGCGTGCGCCGCGACGCGCCCTTGACGAACGCCAACACGCGGTCGTCGCCCGTCACCTGGTCGGCCGGCACCCCGGCATTGTAGGCCGTCAAAGGCTTGGCCGGCACTCTGGCGGCTTTCTTTTGGGCGCAAACCGGCTGCGACAGGCACAAGGCCAACGCCAACGCAACCGCGAACGCCTTTATTTTTCCCATTGGGCGATGCGTTCCTTGAGCATACGGATGCGTTCCTCCGCATCGGCCTGCTTCTTGCGTTCGACGGCCACCACGGCTTCGGGCGCGCCGTCCACGAACTTGGGGTTGCCGAGTTTCTGCATGACCTTGCGCAAAAAGCCCTCCGTATAAGCCAATTCTTCCTTGGCCTTGGCCAATTCGGCGGCCACGTCCACGGTCTCGGCCTCCATGCGGACAAAGAACGCGGTGGTACCCACCACGAACGTATAGGCTTTCTCCACGGGCTCGGCCACATAGTCGAGGCTTTCCAAGTTGCAGAGTTTCGTCACAATCGGGTCGAAGAGCGGGTCGGCCGCCTCGCCGCCGTTCTTCTGTACGCTCAGCTTCAAGGGCGTCTTGGGCGACAGGTTCTTGCCGCTGCGCAAGGCGCGGATGCCCATCACCACTTCCTTGGCGAACTCGCCGCGTTGCAACAGCGCCTTGTCGGCGGCTTCGGACGGGTTTTGCGACAGGCCGTTATAGAGCGCGGACTCGAACATGAGGCTCTTGTCCCCGCGGCCCGGCCGCAGCACGTGCCAAATCTCTTCGGTCAGGAACGGCATGAACGGGTGCATGAGCGCCATGAGGCCGTCGAAGAAATCCAGCGTCTTTTCGTAGGTCTCACGGTCGATGGGCTGACCGTAGGCCGGCTTGATGATTTCCAAATACCAGGCGCAGAATTCATCCCAAACGAGCTTATACCCGGCCATGAGCGCGTCGCTGAGCCGGTATTTCGTATAGCAGTCCTCCATAAAGGCGGCCGTCTGCCGCAGCGAAGCCGAGAACCAATCCATGGCCGTGCGGCGGATGGGGTCGGGCGCATCGTCGCTGACCGTCCAGCCTTTAATCAAACGGAGCGCGTTCCATATCTTGTTGCAGAAATTGCGGCCCTGTTCGCACATGGCCTCGTCAAACGGCAGGTCGTTGCCCGCCGGCGAGGTGAGCAGCATGCCCACGCGCACGCCGTCCGCCCCGTATTTCTCTATCAGGCCGATGGGGTCGGGCGAATTGCCCAGCGACTTGGACATCTTGCGGCCCAGTTTGTCGCGCACCGTCCCCGTGTAATACACGTGCGAGAACGGCACCTGCTTGCGGAAATGCAGACCGGCCATAATCATACGCGCCACCCAGAAGAACATGATGTCGGGCGCGGTCACGAGGTCGCAGACCGGATAGTAATAGTTGATTTCGGGATTGTCGGGCTTGGTGACGCCATCGAATACCGACATCGGCCACAGCCACGACGAGAACCACGTATCCAGCACGTCTTCGTCCTGCCGCAGGTCGGCGAGCGTATAGCCGGATGCCTCCGGGTAGCGGCTCTTGGCCAAGGCCAAGGCGTCCTCGGCCGTGCGGGCCACGACGACTTCCTTGTTCGGCAGGTAGTAGGCCGGGATGCGCTGCCCCCACCACAGCTGGCGCGAGATGCACCAGTCCTTGATGGTCTCCATCCAGTGGCGGTACGTGTTCTTGAACTTGGCCGGATGGAAGCAGACCGTATCGTCCATCACGACCTCGAGCGCGGGGCCGGCCAACGACGGCATCTTCAGGAACCACTGCGCCGACAGTTTGGGTTCTATGACGGCGTCGGTGCGTTCGGAATGCCCCACCTTGTTCGTGTAGTCCTCTTCCTTTTCGAGCAGATCGACCGCCTTCAAATCCTTGACAATCTGCTTGCGCAGGTCGAAACGGTCCATACCCACATACAGCCCCGCCTTGTCGTTCACGCGGCCGTCGGGTTCGAAGATATCGATGACCTCCAGTTTGTATTTGAGGCCGATTTCGTAGTCGTTGATGTCGTGCGCCGGCGTGATTTTGAGGCAGCCCGTACCGAACTCGCGGTCCACGTAAGTATCGGTGATGACGGGGATTTCGCGGTTGACAATCGGCACGCGCAGTTTCTTGCCGTGCAGCGACGCGTAACGCGGGTCTTCCGGATGCACGCAAACCGCCACGTCGCCCAAAATCGTTTCGGGACGCGTCGTGGCCACGATGACGTACCGGCCCGGTTCGTCCACGGCTTCATAACGCAGATAGTACAGTTTGCTCCGTTCTTCCTTGTAGATGACCTCCTCGTCCGAGAGCGCGGTCAAGGCCTTGGGGTCCCAGTTGACCATGCGCACGCCACGGTAAATCAAGCCTTCTTCGTAGAGCCGCACGAACACGTCGATGACGGCCTCGTAACAGCCGGGATCCATCGTAAAGCGCGTGCGGTCCCAGTCGCAGGACGCGCCGAGCCGACGGAGCTGTTGCAGGATGATGCCGCCGTATTTCTCCTTCCACTGCCAGGCGTAGGCCATGAACTCGTCGCGCGACAGTTTCTTCTTGTCGATGCCCTGTTCCTTAAGCCAGGCCACCACCTTGGCCTCCGTAGCGATGGAGGCGTGGTCGAGCCCCGGCACCCAGCAGGCGTTCTTGCCCTGCATACGGGCGCGGCGCACGAGCACATCCTGTATCGTGTTGTTGAGCATATGCCCCATGTGCAGGATGCCCGTCACATTGGGCGGCGGGATGACCACCGTATAGGGCTGCCTGCCCGCTTCCGGCTCCGAATGGAAGCACTTGTGCTCCAACCAATAACGATACCACTTCTCCTCTATCTCGGAGGGGTTGTACTTCGCCGACAATTCTTTCTGTTCCATAACCGTTATTCCCGATAGTTACCATCGGCAGACACCGGACCGGCCGGTCACCATTCTGCCAAATAGCAAATTTACGTATAAAATGTGAAAGTAGGAAA
>CAMXAS010000079.1 GCA_947179195.1 uncultured Bacteroidales bacterium | reverse complement strand
CCCTGATACGACGGCAACGGCCAGGCCGACACCACCGCCTTCGGCCCCAGGGCCGACGTGCAGCTCTTCGCCAAGGTCTAGGTCCCGAGCGGGAAGGGCCCGAGCAACTATGACGTGCAGCTGTGGGCGTTGAACGAATGGGATACGGTGGCCAACAAGCCGTTTGGCAGCAACAAGGTGAAGGTGGAACTCACGACCACCGACGGCGTGAGCAAGACCACGGGCCAATTCACGATGAAGCGCACCACCGTTGACGCCGACGGCAACTGCACCTACACCGTCATCATGACGCGGAAGGGCTTCGATGACATCGACAAAACCCTCCCCGGCAACACCGACCTCAAGAAGAACTTCCTCCTCGTTATCCAGGAGCCCGGCGGCGACATCAAGCCCGTCAAGTGCGTCACTGCGGCGCAGTGCGCGGATATCCATAAGTTGTATTTGAATGTGGGGCCCTTGAATCTCAACACACCGGGGCAGCCCCGTACGACCGCCACGCCCTTCGATCAGGTGGATGGGGGATTGGTCGGCGTAAGCATCTATCTGCGTAACGACTGTGAAAAGCATACGGCGGCTTCGGCGGCTATCATGACATGTTATAATAGGACTGACGTCCCCGCCGGTGCATTGTACGCGACTGGTTCGGAAGCTTTTTCCAGCACCACGGCCAATAGCGGCTATACTTCGGCGGCCGTGGGGACGGCGGCGTCCCGTGTGCAGATTACGCTCGGCGCGGATCCTACTTATTATTATAACCAACTGACGTGGAATAACGGCTGTAAGACGAACACCGATACGGTGCTCATAAAGTCGAAGGCCGAACTGGTGGCCCCGGAGTTGAATATCTTTTCGGATTGTGGCCATTTGATGGATACTTTGAGTCCGTTTAAAATGCAGGCTGTTGGGCCTGATGGTATGAATATCGAGAAGTGGCAGTGGGTTATCCGTGCGGAAAGCGCTGCAGAGCCAACTTGTGACCATGGAGGGGATTATTGCCACCCTGTAGTGGGGCCTCCTTGTCGCGGTCTTGGTGCCTATGGCGAGGTGGTAAATGCACTTGATCCGGATGCGCCGCTCAAAGCGTCGTCATGTTTGTCGGGTGTGGATAATTTCGGGGGTGGATATGTTTTTGAATTTGGACCGGGTGGTGTTTCGGAGCATGTTGTCAATACTTTTGGTCCATCCGAAGATGAAATAATCGAATTTGATATCGCTTTCGTTACTTCAGGCGCAACGAGTACTTTTTCGGTAAAACGGACGGCTGGCGGGGTATATGCATACCCGACCATTTTGGGCCAATGGCTACCTGACGAGACGGATTCTCGTTTACCTGTCGGGAGTAAAGCCTCTAAAGGTTATACGGACAATATTTTGAATACGAGCGGTGAAGCGAAAGAAGTCTATGTGCGCTATATGGTAAACGGCGAGTGGTCGCCGTGGGATTACAAATCGACGGGCTCGGCAGAAAGTTGTGCAAGGGTTACGCAACATTTTGGTGTCACTGTACAGAGTGCAAAAAAGTTTTGCCCTGGCACCCAAATGAGTAAGGCTAAACTCTTGGCGTGTGCGTCGTGTTCGGCCGATACCAATGCGGAGAAGGGTGGGAAATTACAATTTTATCTAACGACATTCACTACCGACCCCGCTACGTACGCCTGCGAAGTTAAACTTTCAGAGGATGAAATTGTTCAGTTTTATGCAACGGACAACGATGGAAATGTGGAAGTTTTCAGTACTATAAATGGACCGAAGACGTTCACTTGGGATTCTTATCATAAGTCACCGGAGTGTGACTTTGACGATCCCTATGATTCTAAGACAGGGGTATTGGCTATTCCTGCCCCCGACTTGTACACGGTTTCGAAAACGGTCAAGGTACGGGCGCGTGTTATATATACAGACCCTGAGACCTCTATTAAGTCTTCTCTGAGTTCGGGTTGGCCTGTTGGTCACGATGCCCGCTCACCCAACTACGTAAACGTCAATGAGTGTGCAGGTGAAGTAGAATTCGACCCCAAAGATTATGCGGCCTTGTCGGATGAATACGTAGCGGTCTATGTAGGGCAGAAGCCGGTTGACATAGAGGGCGAACGCGATGGGGACCCCATCGAGAGCGGGGATGCGATATGCGTGGGAGAAGAGTTGGTGTTGACCTTGAAGGGAGTGGACCCGGACGCCACGTTGGAATGGAAGACCTCCACCGATGGCACGAATTGGACTTCGCGCGGTCGCTCCGACGAATATTATGTTTGGACACCGGCCAAGACCGATATTAATGCGAGCGACCCCAGTCAGGCGTCTAAAAAGTATTTCCGTTGTGTGGTGACGCTTGACGGTGAATCGCAGAATGTAGATTTTACCGCCAATGTATTTTGGGCGGACAGGGCCATCATCGGCAGCAACGGGGTTAGTCCCGATGCCGCTTTAACGACGGGCGTTTGCGAGGGTACGAACGTCACGTTGACCGCTAATTCGCTTGATAAAACTGATGCTTTAATGGGTTGGTATCTGACGGGGAGACTTGAGTCATCGGTGGATGGATTGACATGGAGCGACGAAGCGGCGGCCACAGTGGAAGACTATCCTTATCCTATCAGTGTGACAGTGAATGGCGTGACACAGGCCAAGTGGAATGACCGTCGTGCCCGTATCAAGAGCGTAACGGCCACAGGCATTAAGGGCTATGAATGTTACGCCTATTCCGATACGGTAACGCTGAAAGTGAATAAGTTGGAACTCGGAGAAATTAAGACGTCGAACGCGGACGGCAAGTTGTGCTCCGGTCAAGCCAATCCATTGTATTATGATGGGGCAGGCGATAGTGTCGTATGGTATTCGCCTTCAACCAGCGCTACGCCGACTGCAACGGGGAAGAATGTAACGATAACGCCGACGGGTGCGGTAAATACCACTTGGACAGTCAAGGCGGTAGCCTTCCAAGGTAAGGGAGAATACGCTTGTAAACAGACTGCCACTAAGGGCTTTACTATCAAGGACTGCGCCGTCTCGCTGACGGTCGATCCGCCTTCCTTCTGTGTCGGCTCTGCGCCGACCGCCGGGGTAACGCTGACATTGAGTACGCCCTATGCGGTAACGAATTTGCATGTCAGCTCGGACAATTTTGCTTCCGATGATAGAACGATGACATCAGCGGACTATGACGCCTCGACTGCGGCCACGAATGGCCAAATCAAACTGTCGGCGGCCTATGTCGCCAGTCTGGCGCCCGGTAAGTATTATTATTCCGCCGATATTCCGTCTAGTCCTTCTCCCTATACGGAAAGCGGCATCTTGGAGGTTTATGACCTGCCTACCATTACGGCTCTGACCAATACGCCGAGCAAAGAGGCGATATGCGAAGGGGAGAACCTGACGTTTACGGCCTCGGCTACCGCCTCGACCGGTAGCACCGTAGCCTACGAGTGGTTCTACGTCGCGAGTGCGGCGGATACGGCCGCCCATGCGGGTACGTCCGCCGGTACGGGCGCCACCCTCTCGCTGACCAAGCCCGCCCGTGCCACCTACAACGGCCGCTGGTACTATGCCAAGGTAACGGCCACGAACAGTGCCACGACTTGTAAGGCCGAAGCCTTTACGCCGGCCCGTCAGGTGGTTATCAACGAGTTGCCCAATATGACGGGCGTGATAACGGGCACCAAGATGGGCGGCGTGGCCGGCAGCACGAGCCTCACCGTCTGCACGGGTACCCCCGTCGAGATGGAGGTGACCACCGACGCCACGAAGGGCTATACCTATACTTATACCTGGAAGAAGGGGGCGGCGACCGTATCGACGGGAGTCACCAACCTGACGCCGGCCAATACGGGCAGCAAGCTCTCGTTCACGGCCGCGCAGGCCGTTACGGGGGCCAGCGGTACCTACACGCTGACGGTCGAAGCCGCGAATGCAAGCGGCTGTAAGCAGACGACCACGAAGAACCTGACGGTCACGTTCGAAGCCTGCGGCAAGGATAAGTTGAGCGACGCCACCAACGGCACGAAATCCTACACGAAGAGTGTACCTTATGTGATGTGCGCCAACGATGCGAACTGGCTCAATGTAGCGGTGGTAGCGGCCAATCCGCCTTCGGCCGCGGTAACGGGCATCAAGCTCTACCACAGCACCAGCAAGACGGGGCCGTTTACGGAGGTGCCGTCAGCCCTCGTAACCGTGTCCACGACAGCGGGTACGCTCTTGTTCAATGTCAAGGCTTCGGCCGATGCCGCCGGCTATAAGACGACGGGCTCCCACTACTATTGCGGCGAGGTAAGCCGCACGGGCTTCATGCCTACCTATACCGATACGGCGGAATACGTTATTGGCGCGTCGCCCGACTACAGCGCCAGCGGCTTGGCGAACGGCCAACCTAAAGCCTCCTCCAAAACGACGGGAACCTTAGTTGAGGTGGTAACCGCGCCCACGACCGACCTGACGCTCTGCAACAATCTGACCATCGAACTCACGTTGACGGGTATGCCGACGGTCGGCTCGGATGCCACGGCGGCCAGCGGTATTCCGGCCGATGACAATTATTATTGGTATAAGGGCACGACGGCCGCCGTGCCGGACAGAACGAATGTCACTTCGCCTATGTCCCAGGCTGAGACGGTGACGATGTTGCCGAGCAATGGCAACCGCCCCGCGGCGAACGGCACGCCCGCCTACTATTATGTCTATCGCCAGTACAAGCGCGAGACGGTCATCAACAGTACGCCGGATACGAAAAAAACCTGTACCGCTATATTTAAGGTAGGTAACCCGGTTAAGGTAACCGTCAACCCCATGCCGACCACGCCGACGTCCATCTCCATGGCGGCCATCGGCGACAAGTGCTCGGGCGACCCGTTCGAGCTGAAGGTCAACTCCACCACGCCGACCTCGGTACCCGCCAACACCACCTGGACTTACCGTTGGTACAAGAACACCAACAACGGCGGCGACGTGGTCTATGCGCCGGCCGCCGGAGAGGCGGCGCTGACGAGCCTGTCGCCCGCGGTCAAGGACTCTGTCACGAACAACACGGCGACCGATATCAATGTGGTTTACAAACTGAAAGTGTATGCCCGCACCAACGACGCGGGCTGTAGCGACTCGGTGCTGCTGACCGGCGCCACCGTCAAGGTTAAGCCGCGTCCCACGATAACGGCGCCCACCGTCACGCCTTCTACGGCCACCATATGCGTCGGCAAGCAGGCGACGCTCCTGTCTTCTAATCCCACGGTAACGCCTTCGAGTTTGGGTACGCCGCACTTCCAGTGGTATAAGATGAAAGACGGCGCCAGCGCGCCCGACACCACGGTGGACACCAAGAAGGTCGCCACCAACTCGTACACGATAACCGGCTCGGCCGACCTGGGCGAGACGGGCAAGTACTACGTACGCGTGTCGGCGGGCTCCACCTGCCAGGCGGCGGCGCTCTCCTCCACGGTGGATGTCACCGTCAAGCCGTTGCCGCAGCTCGGCGGTGCCTTTACGGTAACCACGGGCGGCACGGACGGCTATGCGACCAACGTCTGCTTGGACGAGACGCAGGCGCAGATTGTGATAACGCCCAAGGCCGAGGCGCCTTACAATACCTATACCTATAAATATACGTGGCCCGGCGGTTCTTCGGCCGTCACGACCAACACATGGACGGTGCCGGCAGCCCAGACGGCTACGGTGGGCACCAAGACGTTCTCGGTAAAGGTTTCGGCCACAACGGCCACCGATGAGGGCAGTTGCCCGAAAGACACGACGCTGACGTTTACGGTGGAGGTATCGGACTGCAGCAAGGATGAGATAAGGAATGGCCGGGACAATACCTTGAGGTCTGAAACCGTACCGTTTACGGTCTGCGCGGGCGTGGCGAAGGCGGCTTGGCCCACGGTCAAAGTCAAGGCGAACAATCATGCCAACCGTAAAATCACGCAGATTGTATTGAAATACTCTTTCGGCACCAGGTCTGACGGTAGTTGGAAGGAGGTGAAGACGTGGACGCCGAATGCGACGACGGCCGAAGTGAC
>CAMXAS010000078.1 GCA_947179195.1 uncultured Bacteroidales bacterium | reverse complement strand
CGACCATGCCGGGCTTGCCCGTCGTGCTCATGTTCTGACCGCGGTCGTAGTTATACCCTGCCCGCAAATAGAAGCCTTTGTACGGTATCAGTTCCAGGCCGATGACGATATGCCGCCCGAGGTCGTCGAAAAAGTCGCCGGCCTTGCTGCGCGTCTTACGCTCGCCCGTCACGAGGTCAACCGGGCCGAACGGGTCGTCGTAGTTCAGGTTCCATTTCTGCAGGTTGGGAAACTCCAACAGGAGGCGGAACGGCGCGTGCGGTATTTTCTGCGACAGGGCCACGGCCACTTCGAACGGCATCCGGTTGCCGCCATCGCCGGCATAGGTCTTGAGCGCCCCGCCCATATTGCGCAACAACAGCGAGACGGCGAACATACGCGAGGTATTCGTGTAAGTGGCCGCCACGTCCACGGCCATGCCGACCGCCGAATAGCGGTCGATGAACGAGCCGATAATCTTGAGGTTGGCACCGATGGTAAAATGCGTATCCAACGAACGTCCCCAACCGAGGACGATGGCGGCGTCGTTGGCCGTCGCCTCGCCCGTTTCCGCGCCGAACTCGTTGGTGGTCGTTATTTCCCCGTAGTTGGCGAACTGCATATGGAACGCGAAATTGCCGACCTTATCGAAATGGCGGGCATAGGAAACGAAGCCGTAGTTGATGCCGCTGAAATAGTTGACGTAGTTGACCGACAGGTTGTTGTGGATTTCGGACGTAATCAGCGATGGGTTGGCCAAGGCCAACTGGACATCGGCGTCACGCACCGAAAGGAACTCGGCCCCCAAGGCCGCCTGTCGCGCCGGGTTCGTCATATTGAGGAATTCGAACGAATAGCCGCCGCTCTGCGCTCGCACCGCACCTCCGCCCGCCAACAGGCAGGCCAAAGCCACTGCGGGCCACCGCTTGCGGCATCGGCCGTTCCTATTCATCGCCGGCCTCCTCCCCGTCTTCCGCCGGCACGGCCGCGCGGTTCCAAACGCTTTTCAGGTTCCGGACGGCCTCTTCGTCGGCATAGACCGGAAACGGCAACGGCACCGAAAGCACGAGCGTCGCCATGCCGTCCGTCTCGCGCAGGTCGGTCGTGAACCGATAGGCCACCAACGCGCTTTCGTTCGCCATGAAGAACTGGTCCAAACCGATGATATGGCATACGTTGTCGAACGATTCATCGCTGTGGAGCACGCCCCCGCCCTGCGTAAAGACGTCGCCCATGCCGTCCGGGCTCTTGAGCACGGCCACGACCGTATCGACCGCGATGGCGCGCAATTCACCCTCCACCTGCAGGAACAGCCGTTTTTCCGTCAACTTGTTCTGACGGTAGACTTCTTCTTTGTAGAGGCGGCCGGAGGGCGACGGCAGGTAAAACGACCACAGGCCCTCTTTCGCGCCGTCGTCGTAGTGGCCGACGATGTAGCGCGCGCTGTCGGGATAGAACGCTTGATAGACGCCCTGCGATTTGTTGAGATGATAGGTGCCCGACTGATAGCCCTGCGCCTCGCGCTTCCACCAGGGGCCTTGCCGCAGGCCGCGGAACCATTGCGTTTCTTCCATCACGCGCCCGTCCTCATCGAACAAGCGTTCCATGCCCTCCTGACGGCCGTTCCGATAGGTCACGCTGCGGATGCGGCGGCCGTCCTCGCGGTAATAGACCCAAAGGCTGTCTTTCTGTTTATCCAAATAGTAACCCTCGGAAAGCAGTTTGCCGTCGGGATAATAGAAGCGGTTGTAGGACGCGTAGCCGCCACGGAAATAAAAGGCTTCGGATACGAGCACGCCCTCGTGGTCGGTATAGACGAAGCGGCCTTGCGGCATATCGTCCTTGAAATGGCCTTCGTAAAACAAACGGCGCGTGGAGTCCTGACGTACCCACAGCCCCTGTTTGCGCCCCTTGGCGTCCAAACGGTTGGTGTCGGCGGGCGCCGCCGCACAGGCCGGCCCGCCATTGAACAACCAGCATCCCAAGGCCAACAGCCCCAGGCTTATCCCTCTGTAAAATCCGCTATTGTGTTTCATATCGTTGTTATCGCTTCCATAAATGCCGCCAGACTGTCGTAACGGCGTTCCGCCAGACAGGGCGGCGCCAAGGCCGCCGGGTTGTCGCCTATAAGCGCCGTGTGCATCCCGAGCCGGTGTCCGAAAGCCATATCCGTCCGCGTATCGCCCACCATGAACGCATCGGCGAACGCCACGCCCGGAAACTCCCGCTGGGCGCGCAGGCCCATGCCCACAGCCGGCTTCCGGTAAAAGCTATGGGCCGTTTTCGGGGCGGGGCAACTGTACACGCGGTCAATCCGGCCGCCGGCCGCCCCTATTTCCGCGCACATCCACGTATGCAACGCCCCCAGTTCCGCTTCCGTCATCAGCCCCGTGCCCACGGCCGGCTGGTTGGTCACGACGAAGATATGCCGGAACAGGCCGGCGGCCTCTTTCAAGGCCGGCAAAACGCCCGGCAGGAACGCGAACGCCTCCCGGTTGGCGACGAAGCCCGCTTCCACACAGCGGTTAATCACGCCGTCCCGGTCAAGGAACAGCGTGGAGCCGGCCGTCAGCCGCCAGGGACGGTACCGCATGGCTTACCGCGCGTTATCGATAATCTGACGGACGTTGTATTGGTTGCGGGTCGGCGAATTGCGGCCGACGAGTTCGCCCAAATAGCCCGTCAGGAAAAACTGCGCGCCTATCATCATGCAGACGAGCGCGATATAAAAATACGGCGAATCCGTCACCAAGATGGCCGGAATGCCGTGGTGCAGGCACCAGAGTTTCTGTGCGCCGATGACGCAGGCCGCGATGAAGCCGATGAAGAAGATGAGCAGGCCCAAACTGCCGAAGAAGTGCATCGGCTTTTTGGAAAAACGGCTCATGAAGCTAATCGACAGCAAATCCAACGGCCCGTTGATGAAACGGTTCCAGCCGCCGAACTTCGTGCTGCCGTATTGGCGCGCGCGGTGTTCCACCACCTTCTCGCCTATGCGGCGGAAGCCCGCCCGGCTCGCGATGACCGGAATGTAGCGGTGCATCTCGCCATAAACCTCTATGGCCTTGACCACATCCGCGCGGTAGGCCTTGAGCCCGCAGTTGAAATCGTGCAGCATGACGCCCGACATACGGCGCGTGGCCCAGTTGAACAACTTGGTCGGAATCGTCTTCGATTTGGGGTCGTGCCGCACCTTTTTCCAACCGGACACCAAGTCGTAGCCTTCGTCCTTAATCATGCGGTACAGCGCGGGAATCTCGTCCGGACTGTCCTGCATATCGGCGTCCATCGTGATGACCACGTCGCCATTGGCATGTTCGAAACCCATATTGAGCGCGGCCGACTTGCCGTAATTGCAGCGGAAACGGATGCCCTTGACGGCCGGATTGGCGGCCGAAAGCCGTTCCACGACCGCCCACGAGCCGTCGCGGCTGCCGTCATCCACCAACCACACTTCATAACTGAAGCCGTTGGCCCGCATGACGCGTTCTATCCAGGCCGTCAGTTCCGGCAGCGACTCTTCTTCGTTGTACAGCGGTACGATAACCGATATATCCATGGTGAAAATGTTTATCTCTCTATCTTTGTTTTCTGACCATCAGTGCGATAAGGAGCGGGAACAGCACGCCTATCATGACCATTTCGCCCCAAACGTTCCAAAGGATGTGCCCGGGCCGCATGGCGTCCACATATTGCAGGCGCTGCACGCGTTCCGGCTCCGCCATATCGGGATGTCCCTCCCAATACAGGCGTTGGCGTTCCTTGAAATCCGCCATGAAATCGAGGTCTATCCAACGCATATACGCATAGAGCATCAAGACGAACAGGCACGCGATGAGCAAGGCCTGGAACACGCACATCAGGTAGGCCTGCCGCGTGTTGAACTGCCCGTCGGCCGCCAGTTGCCGCCGGTAATGCAGGGGCGCCCCCAACAGGCTCAACAGCAGCAACGTATAGGACAGCCACGTCAGCGGCGCGCCGGGCTTGTAGCCCACCGACCGGCAGACGGCGGTCAGCAGAATCAGGGCCAAGGCCGTCAAACCTCCCCACACCGCGGCATAGCCGAGGGCGCGGCGGTCGGGTTTACTCTGCGGACGTTTGAATGAAAAGGCCATAGTTTCTATTGTACGGAATACAAAGATACCAATATATTCCCGCAAAATGAAATTTCCCGCTTTTTTTTGACTTATTTAAAATTTGTGCTACTTTTGCATCGGGTAAGTCTTACACGACCAGCTCCTATTTAATCCCCCAGGGTTGGAAGACAGCAAGGGTACGATGGTTGTAGCGGTGCGATGTAAGTAGCTTACCCTTTTTTCGTCTAAACGGAAATTTTAACCAAACAAGGCATCGGCATATGTTGCTTAGGATTTTTGAAACCGGCTTACAGGAACGGCAAGTCCTCCATCTGGTACACTGCATCCAGAACGGCGGCATCATGATTTACCCCACCGACACGATTTACGGTATCGGTACGGCGCTTTCCAACATCCACAGTCTGGACCGCGTGGCGGCCGTGGTGAACAAGCGCAAGGACGAGATGAACTTTACGTTGCTCTGCCGCGATTTGAGCCACATGGCCCGCTTCGCCCAGCCTATCTCCAACCCCATGTACCGCGTTATCAAGGGTTTGGTGCCCGGCCCCTATACGTTCATCCTGAACGCCAACCACGAGGTACCCAAGCTGTTCCAGTCGCAGAAGAAGCAAATCGGCATCCGCGTGCCGAACCATCCGGTGCTGCAATCCATCCTCGAGGTCATGGACGAACCCCTGCTCAATATCTCGTTGCCCGTGGACGCGGACGCCGAGCCCGAGAACTTCACCGACCCGACGCTCATCCACGACCGGTTCGGCCGGCAGGTGGATTTGGTCATAGACGGCGGCATCGGCAAAATCCAATATTCGACGATTTTGGACTGCACGCAGGACGAAATCAGCGTGGTGCGCCAAGGTATCGGACCGTTTGAAGTATAAGTATAGGTAACTCCACCTAAGCATCTGATTCCTTTTTACATGGCCGCCGAAGCTAAGCATACCGAAATCCTCCGCCAAATCCGGGAGCGGCAGTTCGCGCCCGTCTATTTCCTGTGGGGCGAAGAGGAGTATTACATCGATATGTTGGCGCAGGCGTTCGACACGCAGGTGTTGGACGAGACGCAAAAGGATTTCGATTACGCGGTCTTCTACGGTCAGGACGTCAAGAAAAAGGAAACCGACCTGCCGACGATTATGGCCGGTTGCAAACGCTACCCCGTCATGTCGCCCTGCCAGCTCGTCATCGTCAAGGAGGCGCAACTGATTGACCGCTGGGAGGCCTTGGAAGCCTACCTCAAACAGCCCGTGCCGACGACGGTGCTCGTGTTCTGCTACAAATACAAGAAGATAGACAAGCGCAAAAGCGTTTTCAAACTCATCGAGAAAACGGGCGTGCTCTACGAAGCCGTCAAGATGAAGGACGCGCAGTTCGCTTCGTGGATTGCCGCCTACCTGCAGGAGAAAGGCCTTAAAATCGGGCGGACGGCCTTGGCGATGCTGTCGGAAAGTTTGGAGAACAACCTGCGGCTGGCAGCCAACGAACTGGACAAACTCGTGCTGAACGTACCGGCCGGCACCGAGGTCAACGAAGACCATATCGAACGCTATATCGGTATCAATAAGGAATACAACGTATTCGTGCTGAACCGCGCGTTGGCCTACGGCGAATACGCCAAGGTGCGCAAGATTGTCAATTATCTGAAAAAACACCTGAACGAACAGCCGTTGATGCTGATTCTGCCGCAGTTGTACAAGTATTTCAGTAAGGTCATGCTGTTTCACGCGCTGCAAGGGCGGCTCGGCGGCTCCGATTTGGCGGCCCGCATAGGCGTACCGCCCTATTTCCTCAGCGAATACGCCGACTGTGCGCGCCGTTACAGCTATGCGCATACGGCCCGCATCCTTTCGATGCTCAAGACCTACGACCTGCGTTCCAAGGGCGTGGACAGCGGCAGCATCAACGACGCCGAGGGCATACTCGAAGACGTGATTTACCGTATCACGCACGGTTAGCCGTCTTCCACTTTTCAACGC
>CAMXAS010000077.1 GCA_947179195.1 uncultured Bacteroidales bacterium | reverse complement strand
TAAGCGGGAGCTTCTTTTGGCGTTACCTTTTCTTTGCGGAGAAAGAAAAGGTAACGGATGGGCACCCCCTAAAAGAAAAGCGGAGCAACCGCCCCGCTTTTCTTCGTCTTGCGGTCGGTCGCTTACCAAGCGTACAAGGGACGCGGCGACATCATCTCGTTGACGGTCTTGCGTACCTTGGCCAGCACCTGTTCGTTTTCCACATCGGAGAGCACCTGGTCGATGAGGTCGACGATAACCGGCATATCGGCTTCTTTCAAACCACGGGTCGTGACGGCCGGCGTACCCACGCGGATACCGGAGGTGGTGAACGGCGTGCGGCTGTCGAACGGCACCATGTTCTTGTTAATCGTAATGTCGGCCTTTACCAACGTGTTTTCGGCCACCTTACCCGTCAGTTCGGGGAACTTGGTGCGGAGGTCAATCAGCATCAAGTGGTTGTCGGTACCGCCGGAAATCACCTTGTAGCCCTTGGCGATAAACGCCTGGCACATGGCCTGCGCGTTGGCCTTCACCTGTTTTACATAGGCGAGGTATTCGTCGCTGAGGCATTCGCCGAACGCCACGGCCTTGGCCGCGATGACGTGTTCGAGCGGGCCGCCCTGAACGCCGGGGAATACCGCCGAATCCAACAGCTGCGACATCATCTTGATTTGGCCCTTGGGCGTGGTCAAGCCCCAGGGGTTCTCGAAGTCCTTGCCCATCATGATAAGGCCGCCGCGCGGGCCTCTCAGCGTCTTGTGCGTCGTGGTGGTGACGATGTGGCAGTGCGGCAGCGGGTTGTTGAGCAAGCCGCGGGCGATGAGGCCGGAGGGGTGCGAGATGTCGGCCATGAGGATGGCGCCGATTTTGTCGGCGATTTCACGCATACGTTTCCAGTCCCAGTCGCGGGAGTAGGCGGAGGCGCCGCCGATGATGAGCTTCGGCTTTTCGCGCAAGGCCACTTCCTCCATCTTGTCGTAGTTGATGGTGCCGGTTTCCTCGTCCACCATGTAGGCTACCTGACGGTAGAGGATACCCGACGAGTTGACGGGCGAACCGTGCGAGAGGTGACCGCCGTGCGAGAGGTCGAGGCCCATGAACGTGTCGCCGGGCTTGAGGCAGGCGAGCAACACGGCCATATTGGCCTGCGCGCCGGAGTGCGGCTGTACGTTGGCCCATTCGGCGCCGAAGAGTTTTTTGACGCGGTCGATGGCCAGCTGTTCGCTCTGGTCAACGATCTGGCAACCGCCGTAGTAACGTTTGCCGGGATAACCTTCGGCGTATTTGTTCGTCATGACCGAACCCATGGCCGCCATTACCTGATCCGAAACGAAGTTTTCGGAAGCGATCAGCTCCAGGCCGGACGTCTGACGCTTTCTTTCCTGTTCGATAAGATCGAAAATCTGCGTGTCTTTCTGCATGATATTTAGTGTTTTATATGATTCCTACACTTTACGGCTATCAAGCCGCCATCCTACAAATGTACAAAAAAAATAAAATGCTGTGCCATAGCGCCGCCCGTTTTTTTTATTGCCGTTTTTTTGCTAACTTTACACGCTTATAACGGGCGGGGATGAAACCCGCGTAACAACGCTAATTTCTAACAGTAAAGATATGACCGGTAAACAACTGCGCACCGACGAGAAGGTGACGCTAAAAACAGCGGAAGAACTGGGCCTGTTGCCCGAAGAGTTCGAACGTATCAAGACGATTCTGGGGCGGACGCCGAATTTTACGGAACTGAGCATCTATTCGGTGATGTGGTCGGAGCACGCTTCCTACAAGAACTCCATCAAATGGCTGAAAACGTTGCCCAAAAAGGGAGAGCAGATGTTGGTGGCGCCGGGCGAGGAAAACGCCGGCATGGTGGACGTGGGCGACGGTTACGCCTGCGTGTTCAAGATTGAATCGCACAACCACCCCTGCGCCGTGGAGCCTTATCAGGGCGCGGCCACGGGCGTGGGCGGCATCAACCGCGATATCTTCACGATGGGCGCGCGGCCTATCGCGCAGCTGAACTCCCTGCGTTTCGGCAACATCGACCTGCCCCATACGCGCCACCTGGTGCGCGGCGTGGTGAAAGGCATCGGCGACTACGGCAACGCTTTCGGCGTGCCCGTGGTGGCCGGCGAGGTGGGCTTCGACGAATGCTACAACACGAACCCGCTCGTCAACGCGATGTCGGTGGGCATCATGCGCAAGGAGAACCTGGTTTCGGCGGTGGCCAAGGGCAAGGGCAACCCCGTGTTCATCGTGGGTTCGGCCACGGGCAAGGACGGCATCCACGGCGCGACTTTCGCCTCCGCCGACATTACCGAGAACTCGGCCGACGATATCCCGTCCATCCAGGTGGGCGACCCCTTCCAAGAGAAACTGCTGATGGAGGCTTCGCTGGAAGTCATCGGCACGGGCGCGCTCGTGGGTATGCAGGATATGGGCGCGGCGGGCATCATCTGCTCCACGTCCGAAATGAGTGAAAAGGGCCACAGCGGTATGCGCATCGACCTCGACAAGGTGCCGCTCCGCCAACAGAATATGGAGGCTTGGGAAATCCTGCTGTCCGAATCGCAGGAGCGTATGCTCGTGGTGGTCAAGAAAGGCCAGGAAGCCAAGGTGAAGGCCGTGTTCGACAAATGGGACCTGCACTGCGCCCAAATCGGCGAAGTGATTGACGAAGACCGGCTGCTGTTCTACCGCGACGGCAAGCTCGTGGCCGACGTGCCCGCCTCCACGCTCGTTTTGGGCGGCGGCGCCCCGGTCTATGACCGCAAATACAAGGAGCCCAAATATTTCGCCAAGACCAAGCGGTTCGACATCCATACGGTGAAAGACCTCGAACTGGAGGAAATCCCCGAGGTGACGCGCTTCCTCGCGTCCCAGCCCAACATCGCGTCCAAACGCTGGGTCTATGAACAGTACGACTCCATGGTGGGCACCAAGAACATGAGCACCAACACGCCCTCCGACGCGGCCATCGTCAACCTCAAATATACCGAACGCGCGTTGGCCATGACCGTGGACTGCAACTCGCGCTACGTGTTCTCCAACCCGCTTATAGGCACGCAAATCGCGGTAAGCGAGGCGGCGCGCAACATCGTCTGCTCGGGCGGCTACCCGCTGGCCATCACCAACTGCCTCAACTTCGGCAACCCGTACAACCCGGAGGTGTATTGGCAGTTCGTGGGCGCCATCAAGGGCATGAGCTTAGCCTGCGAGAAGTTCGGCACGCCGGTGACGGGCGGCAACGTGAGCTTCTACAACCAGTACAGCAAGGGCGGCCAGGTGGAGGCCGTCTATCCCACGCCGTCCATCGGCATGGTGGGCTTGCTCGACAAAGACCACCGCATGGGCCTCGGCTTCGAGAAGAAGGGCGACGCCATCTACCTGTTGGGCCACGTCAAGGACGACATCGCTTCGTCCGAATACCTGTATCACTACCGCAACGTGAAATACTCGCCGGCGCCGTATTTCGACTTGGACGAGGAATTCAAGCTGCATCAGGCCATCGCCGGCCTTATCAACGAGAAGCTTATCAACTCGGCGCACGACGTTTCGGACGGCGGGCTGATGGTGACGCTCTTGGAGTCGGCCATGGTCAACCGCCTGGGCTTCGAAATCCTGCTGGACGACAGCTTCCGCCGCGACGCCTATCTGTTCGGCGAAGGCCAGGGCCGCGTCGTGGTGTCGGTCGATAACCAGGTGGGCGGCGAATTCGAAGACTTCATGATGGAAAGCGGCGTGCCCATGGTTTACTTGGGCCATGTGACGGGCGGCAAAATCGTGGTGGAAGATATGCCGATGGGCAAAATCGACGACTACGCCACGCTTTACGACACGGCCATCGAGAAGAAGATGGAGGAATAAACGTGCCGGAGATTGTGCGAAAACGTATATCCCGCATGGCGGGACGGTGCCGGCTGGGCCTCTGCTTGGCCGGCCTGCTCTGCCTTGCGGCCTGTTCTACGAAAAAGAACAACTTTTTTACGCGCAACTATCACAATCTCACATCTTACTATAATGTCTATTGGAACGGCGTCGAAGCCTTGAAAGAGGTGGAGGACGTCATCAAGGAGCAGGTTACCGAGAACTATTACGACGTATTGCCCGTGCTCAAGACCGTGACGGACAGGGATACGAGCCTGACCTCGCCCTACACCGACCGCGTGATTGAGAAGGCGATGCTCGCGGTCAAGAAACACTCGATTGTGGAACGGGGCGTGGAATACGTCAAGTTCATCGACGACGCCTATCTGCTTATGGCGCAGGGCTTTTTCTATGAGCTGGACTACTCGCGCACGCGCATGGTGCTCAATATGGTCATGTCCGACTTCCCCAAGAACCCCGAACGCTTCGACGCCATGCTGTGGTCGGCGCGGACGTATATACAAGAGGAAGAGTACGAAATGGCCATCGGTTTCATCGCGCACGTGGCGAACCAGCAGGAAAAGGACTTGCGCAAGGACACGCGGGTGCTGTTGCCGCAGGTGCAGGCCGAATACCATCTGTTCCAAGAGGAATACGACAAGGCCGAACCCTATCTGCAAGAGGCGTTGACCAAGCTCAAAGACCGCGACCAGCGGGCGCGCATCCTGTTCATCCTCGGCCAAATCGCGCAACGCAAAGGACAGAACGCCCAGGCCAACAACTATTACAAGGCCTGTCTGAAACTGAACCCGCCCTTGGCCATGTCGTTCAACGCGACGCTGAACCGCGCGCTGTGCTACGACCCGGAATGCTTTTCGGCCGACGACATCATCAAGACGTTGCAGCGGCTGTTGAAAGACCCGAAAAATTCCGCCTATTTCGGACGTATATACTATGTGCTGGGTGAAATCGCGTTTACCGACGGCGACGAGGAAGCGGGCGTGGATTACATGAACCTGTCGTTGGACGCCAGCGCCAACGACCCGGAACGGATGCTGCTGGCGGCCAAGAAATTGGCCGAATATTACTACGACAAGGCCGACTACATCGGCGCGGAACGCTATTACACGATGGCGGCGCGGCACGTGGAGGAGGACGACGAAGCCTATTACACGATTACGTCGCGCAGCAAATACCTGACCGAACTGGTGAAATACTACCGCGTGCTGGGCGCGGCCGACACGGTGCGGATGCTGTACGGCATGAGCGAGGCCGACCGTTTGGCCTACGGCGAACAACAGGCCGCCGCCTACAAGCAACGGCAGGCTGAGGCGCAGAAGAAAGCGGCGGCGGCCGCGGCGGTGGCGGGTGCCTCCACCCCGGTGTCGGGCGCGGCGGCCTCGTGGTATTTCTACAACAGCCAGGCGCGTTCGGCGGGCTACAACGAGTTCGTGCGCCGCTGGGGCCGCCGCGAGTTGGTCGATTTGTGGTGCTTTGCCGTCAAGCCGCCGGCCGCCGCGCTAAGGGCCTTGGAGGAAGAGGACGACGAGGGCTTGGGCGAAGATACGGAAGACAACGTCAAGGAACTGACGCCGGAGGACGCCGGCTATTACCTGACCGACATCCCGCAGAGCGACAGCGCGATGCGCCCCTACGACTCCATCGTGGAGAACGCGCTCTACCGCATCGGCGTCATCTATTTCGACCGTCTGGACGAAGACGCGCAGGGCGAGCCCTACTTCCTGCGGCTCATAGAGGAGTTCCCGCGTTCGGCCTACATCCCGTCGGCCTACGAGAACCTGTGCAAGATTTATCACAAGCGCGGCGATACGGAACGCTACCGACATTACGCCGACCTGTTGGCGCGGCATTATCCGGGCACGGAACAAGACCAGCGCATTAACGACCCCACCTATTTCGACAAACTCTCCGAGAGCGAGCAGGAGATTCAGACGTGGTACGAACAGGCCTACGAGTTCTTCGCCACCAACCGTTTTATGGAGATGCTGGACGTGGTGAACCGCATTGAAAGGCGTTATCCGGTCAACAAGTTCAAGCCGCAACTCATGTTCCTGCGCGCCGTGGGGCTTGCGCACACGTCGGGTTACGAAGAGATGATAGGCCTGCTTGAGAATTTCAAGAACTCCTATCCCGACCACGAGTTGAACGAACGCGTGGACGTGCTTTTGGAGCGGGCGCGGCGGGAGGCCAAGCGGGCGCCCAAGCCGGAGACGCCGCCGGTATTGGCCGCAACCGAAACGGAGCCGAAA
>CAMXAS010000076.1 GCA_947179195.1 uncultured Bacteroidales bacterium | reverse complement strand
CTCGTGGCGGGGCTGTGGCTCCTGTTGCGCGCGCGTCCCGAACCGCCGCAACTGCCGGTGGTGGCCGCCGAACCCATCCAAATCAAGGATATGGAGGTCTATGGCGACTATGTCGGCCGCATCCGCGCGCAACAGTCGGTCGAAGTCCGCGCGCGCGTGGAGGGTTACCTCGAGAATATGTATTTTGAAGAAGGCACGTACGTGCGGCAGGGGCAGCAACTGTTCCTCATCGACCCCAAACTCTACCGCGCGCGCGTCGAAAAGGCCAAGGCGCAACTCAACAAAGACAAGGCCCTGGCGCAAAAGGCCGAGCGCGACTTGGAACGTATCCGTCCGCTTTACGAGCAGAACGCGGCCAGCCGCCTGGACTACGACAATGCCGTGGCCGCAGCCGAAAGCGCGAAAGCGGGCGTGGAGATGAGCGAGGCCGACTTGACGCAGGCCGAGATGGCCTTGGGCTATACGTCGGTGCGTTCGCCCATTTCGGGCCATGTGGGCAGCCGTAACGTCGATGTGGGTACGCTCGTCGGCCCCGGCGGCAAGTCGCTGTTGACCACCGTGGTCAAGAGCGACACCGTGCGCGTCGAATTCAGCATGACGGGTCTGGACTACCTGCGGAGCAAGGAGCGTAACGTACAGCTCGGCCGCACGGTGGCCGAACGTAACTGGAACCCGTCCATCACCGTCACCCTGCCCGACAACACGGTTTATCCGCACGAAGGGCTCGTCGATTTCGCCGACCCGCAGGTGGACCCCAAGACCGGCACGTTCACGGTGCGTGCGGCCGTGCCCAACCCCGACTACGTGCTGTTGCCGGGGCAGATCACGCGCGTAAGGCTGTTGATGGACGTGCGCGAGGACGCGATGGTGGTGCCCGTGCGCGCGCTCATCATCGAAAAGGGCGGTGCGTATATATTTGTCGTGCGCCCCGACAGCATCTGCGAGAAACGCTTTATTGAACTCGGCCCCGAAATCGGCAATTCGGTTATCGTGGAACGCGGCATCGCGCCCACCGAACACGTCATTACGGAAGGCTACCACAAGTTGACGCACGGGCAGAAGGTTTGCCCCACCGAGGTCTATCAAACCGACACCGCGCGATGAAATCCGATTTCTTCATAGACCGGCCTGTCTTTTCCACGGTGCTCTCCGTGGTGGTCGTCATGGTCGGCCTCATCGGCCTGAGCCTGTTGCCGGTTGACCAATACCCCAAAATCGTACCGCCCACGGTGCGCATATCGGCCTCCTATCCGGGCGCCGACGCGCAGACGGTGACCCAGGCCGTGGCCACGCCCATCGAGCAGCAGCTCAACGGCACGCCGGGGATGCTCTACATGGAGTCCACGTGCAGCAATTCGGGCGGTTTCTCCTGTATCGTCACGTTCGACATCCATACCAATCCCGACTTGGCCGCCGTCGAAATACAGAACCGCGTCAAACTGGCCGAGTCGCGCCTGCCCGCCGAGGTCGTCACCAACGGCCTTTCGGTCGAAAAGGAGGCTTCGGGCCGCCTGATGACGATAACGCTCTTGTCCTATACGTCCAAGTTCGATGAGGTCTATCTGAGCAACTACGCCACGCTCAACGTGCTGGATATGTTGCGGCGCGTGCCGGGCGTGGGGCGCGTCAGCAACGTGGGCAGCCGCTACTACGCCATGAAGATATGGGTCGAACCCGACAAACTGGCCAACTACGGCCTTACGGTCAAGGACATCCAGACGGCCATCCGCGACCAGAACCGCGAGTCGGCCGCCGGCGTGTTGGGGCAGGCGCCCGCCGAGGGCATCGACATCACAATCCCCATTGCGGCGCAGGGCCGGCTTTCCACGGCGTCGCAGTTCGAGGACATCGTCGTGCGCGCCTATGGCGACGGCAGCATCATCCGCTTGCGCGACGTGGCGCGCGTCTCGCTCGAAGCCTCGTCCTACAACACCGAGAGCGGTATCAACGGCGGCAATGCGGCGGTGCTCAATATCAGCCTGCTGCCGGGTGCCAACGCCATGGAAGTGGCCAAGTCGGTGCGGACGGCCATGAAAGAAATCAGCCTGAATTTCCCCGAAGGCATCGGCTACGAAATCCCGTTCGACGTCACGGAATATATATCCGATTCGATTCACCATGTGTTCCGCGCCCTGCTGGAAGCCCTGCTGCTCGTTATCCTCGTCGTGTTCCTGGCGTTGCAGAACTGGCGCGCCACGCTGATTCCCATCGTGGCCGTGCCCATTTCGCTCGTCGGCACGTTCGGCGTCATGCTCGCGTTCGGCTTTTCGGTCAACCTGATGACGCTCCTGGGGCTTATCCTGGCCATCGGCATCGTCGTCGATGACGCCATCGTCGTGGTCGAGAACGTCGACAGGCTGATGCGCACCGAGGGGCTTTCGGCCTACGAAGCCACCAAAAAGGCCATGCGCGGCTTGGGCAGCGCGCTTATCGCCATGTCGCTCGTCCTGTGCGCCGTATTCGTGCCCGTCAGCTTTTTGAGCGGCATCACGGGGCAACTCTACCGCCAGTTCACGATAACCATCGCCGTGTCGGTCATCCTCTCCACGGTCGTGGCCCTGACGCTCAGCCCGGTCATGTGCTCGCGCCTGTTGCGCGCCGAAGACCTGAACCGTCCCAAGGGCTGGCTGTTCCGTAAAATCAACGCGTGGATAGAGGCCGGCTCGGCCCAATACCAAAAGGGCATCCGTTACGCGCTCAGCCATTCGCGCCGCTTTGCGGGCATTTTCGCCCTCATGCTGGCGTTGATGCTGCTACTGGCCTATATCGTGCCCACCAGCTTCATGTCAAGGGAAAACCAAGGCTATTTCACCGTGGAACTGGAACTGCCGGAGGGCGCCACGCTCGAACGCACGCGGCGCGTCACCGACCGGGCCATCGCCTACCTCATGCAGCACAAGGATGTGCAATACGTGCTCAACGTCACGGGTTCGAGCCCGCGCATCGGCACCAGCCAGGGGCGCAGCACGCTCACGGTCATCCTCAAACCCTGGGGCGAACGGGCGCACCGCGACATCAACCGCACGATGGCCGACATCCGCAAGGAGTTTACGAAATACCCCGAATGCAAGGTGTTCCTGACCTCGCCGCCCGTTATTCCGGGCTTGGGCTCGTCGGGCGGCGTGGAAATGGTGCTCGAGGCACGCAACGGCCTTTCCTACGAACAGCTGCAACAGGCCGTCGATACGTTGGTCTTGTTGGCCAACCAGCGCAAGGAACTCGTGGGCGTGTCGGCCTCCCTGCAACACGACATCCCGCAGCTTTACTTCGACGTTGACCGCGACCGCGCCCAGCTGTTGGGCGTGCCCATGGCCGACATCTTCTCCACCATCAAGACGTTCACCGGCTCGCTCTACGTCAACGACTTCAACCTCTTTAACCGCGTCTATCGCGTGGAGATGCAGGCCGAGGCGCCTTACCGCGTCCACAAGGACAACCTGAACCTGTTTTTCGTGCGGGCTTCGTCGGGCGCCATGATTCCGATTACCACGCTGGGTACCGCCGAATATACGGCGGGGCCGGGCGCCATCCAACGGTTCAATATGTTCAATGCGGCCACGATTCAGGCCGAGGCGGCGCAGGGTTACAGCACGGGCCGGGTCATGGCCGTGTTGGAGGACTTGGCGCGGCGGCATCTGCCGTCCGACGTGGGCGTGGAATGGAAAGGCCTGTCGTATCAGGAAAAACACGCGGGCGGCAAAACGGGCGTGGTCTTGGCCCTGGCCTTCCTGTTCGTCTTCCTGTTCCTCGCGGCGCAATACGAGAGCTGGTCGGTGCCCTTGGCCGTCATCCTGTCGTTGCCCGTGGGCGTTTTCGGCGCCTATCTCGGCGTGTGGATTTGCGGCATGGAAAACAACGTGTATTTCCAAATCGGCTTGGTCATGCTCATCGGCTTGGTGGCCAAGAACGCCATTCTCATCGTGGAGTTCGCCAAAGAGGAGGTCGAAAGGGGCCTGGATGCCGTGAGTGCCGCGCTCAAGGCGGCGCAACTGCGTTTCCGACCCATCCTCATGACCTCCATGGCGTTTATTTTGGGCTTGTTGCCGCTCGTCTTCGCCACGGGCCCCGGCTCGGAAAGCCGCCGCGACATCGGTACGGGCGTGCTGTTCGGGATGCTGGTCGCCTTGTTCACCTGCATCGTCACGGTGCCGTTCTTCTTCGTGTGGATATACCGGTTGAAAGCCCGTTTTGAAAGGAGGAAAGCGTGATGCGGCGTAGGTATATATTGTATATATTTATCGCGCTCGTCGCGGCCTTTTCGGGCTGTACGATGCAGAAGCAGTGCCCCGCGCCCGACGGCAAGTTGCCCGATCAGGTGTTGCGTCCCGACTTGATGGCCGGCGGCGCGGCCTTGGGCGAGGTGCCCGCCGACACGCTGGCGTTCTCCGACATGGAGTGGTGGACGCTCTATGCCGACTCCCTGCTGAACCGCCTTATCCGCAAAACCTTGGAGAACAACCGCGATATGCGGGCGGCCATCGCCAAGATACGGGAACTGCGCTATACGGGCCGCGCCGCCATCATGGACCAACTGCCGAAAGTGTCGGCACGGGCGGCCTACGAAAACGAAATCATGCACTATTACGGCAAGGACTTGTCGCCCGACCCGGAAATGCACCTCAAAGGCATCGTGTCGTGGGAATTCAACCTGCTGGGCGCTTCGGTCTGGAAGTCGCAACGCGAGGCCGACCGCTACCTGGCGTCGGTGGAGGGGCAACGCTCGTTGCAGATGAGCCTGATTGCGGAGGTGGTGACGGCCTATTTCGAATTGATTTCGCTCGACCAGCAGATGGCCATCATCGAACAGACGGTGGACGTGCGCCGCGAGACCACCGAAAAGACAAGGTTGAGGTTCCTGGGCGGGCTCACGTCCGAGACGGCCTACCGTCAGGCCATCGTCGAATACGCTTCGGCGGCGGCCTTGGTGCCCGATATGGAGAAACGCATCGCGTTGAAAGAACACCAGCTGGCGTGGTTGGCGGGCGAGTTCCCGACGGCCATCGAACGCTCGCGGCTTACGGGCGGCAAGGGACGCACGCTCGACCTCTCGGCGGGCATCCCGTCCGACTTGCTTTTGCGGCGACCCGACGTGCGGCGCGCGCGGGTGGAGTTGGACGCGGCCATGGCCAACGCCGGCTTCCATTCCGCGAACCGCTTTCCCACCATCCGCCTCAGCTTTGCGGGCGGCTTCGAAAACAACGACTGGCAGCATCTTTTGCAGGCGCCTTACCTGTATCCCATCGCGGCGCTGACGAGCCCGCTGTTCGCGTTCGGCACCAACCAGGCGCGCTACAGGGCGGCGGTGCAACAGTATATGCAACAGAAGGCGCTGTACGAAAAGACGGTGCTGACGGCCTTCCGCGAGGTCAACGACGCCATGGTCGTCTATCGCAAGACGCGCGAGGAAACGATGCTGTTGGAAAACCTGCAGGATGCCGCGCTCAAATACGTGGAGCTGGCCGACTTGCAGTATCTCAACGGCGTTATCAGTTATATGGACGTGTTGGACGCCCAGCGTAAGTATTTCTCGGCCCAGCTCGACTTGGCACGCAACAAGAACGAGGAGCGGATTGCGCTCGTAAGGCTTTACAAGGCTTTGGGCGGCGGTTGGAGCGAGGAGTTGCCGGCGGGCGCGTTGACGCGTTCGCAGGAGCGGCGGCAAGAGAAAGTGGTCAAGGAACGTCTGTCGGATTCCACGGCGGCGCGACCCGGGCTTACGCCGGAAGAGACCTTGCGCGAGAACTACCGCCTCTACCTCGGCCATCAGGTGACGGAGCGGACGGAGAAACTGATCCGGCGCGACCTGGAGGGTACGCCGGCCAAGAAGCCGCGCAACCGCAAACGCAAATAACGGGTGGCCTATGGAAATCTATCTGCTCTTGGGCGGCAACATCGGGCCGGTGCGCGAGAACCTGCAACGCGCACAGACGCTGATTGGCGAAAGGGTAGGGCAAGTGACGCGCGTGTCGCGTATATATAAGTCGCCCGCCTGGGGCTTCGAAAGTCCCGACCCGTTCTACAACGTGGCCTTGGCCGTGGATACCGCCCTCCAACCCGAAGAGACGATGCGGACGCTGTTGCAAATCGAGTACGAGCTCGGGCGGAGGCGGGGGGCGGCTTGC
>CAMXAS010000075.1 GCA_947179195.1 uncultured Bacteroidales bacterium | reverse complement strand
TTCATAGACGGCAGCGCGTGGGACAAGCCGGAGGCCGACAGGACGGCCAAGCCGCGGGGCAAGGCCAAGGCGCAGAAAGCGTGGAACAAGGACGCTTGGGGCGAGAACCCGTGGGAGAGCGGTGCATGGCGGTCGGAAGACCGTGGCAAGGGCGCCAAGAAAGGCGGCGCCCGCCGTGCGCAGAAAGCCGTGGAAAAGGCACGGGGCGCGCGTAAGGGCAAGGGTAAGAAAAAATAAAAACGAGATATGGCTAAATTGTTTGAAATTTTAGACAAGGCGCAGTTGTCGGCTCAAATCGTGAGCATGGACGTGTATGCGCCGCGTTTGGCGGCTTCGGCGCAGCCGGGGCAGTTCCTGATTGTGGTGCCGGGCGAGACGGGCGAGCGTATTCCGCTTACGGTTTGCGATTACGACCGCACCAAGGGCACGATCCGCATCGTGTTCCAGGTTATCGGCAGTTCCACGCAGAAAATGGCGGCCTTCAATGTGGGCGAATGTTTCCACGATGTCGTGGGCCCGTTGGGTCAACCGTCGGAATTCGTCAAGGAACCCTTGGAAGACGTCAAGAAACGCAATATATTGTTCGTGGCCGGCAGTGTGGCGGCCGCGCCCGTCTATCCGCAGGTACGCTGGATGAAGGAGCACGGCATCGCCTGCGACGTCATCATCGGCGCGCGTTCGGCCTCCCTCATGGTGTTGGAGAAAGAGATGCGCGAGGTGGCGGGTAACCTCTACCTCTGCACCGACGACGGCACGCTGGGTTTCAACGGCCGCGTGACCGACCTGATGAAAGACCTGATTGACAACCAGGGCAAGAAATACGACGAGGTGATTTGCATCGGCCCGATGATTATGATGAAGTTCGTGACGATGATGACCAAGTCCTACAACATCCCCACGATTGTCAGCCTCAACAGCCTGATGGTCGATGGCACCGGGATGTGCGGCGCCTGCCGCGTGACGATTGGCGGCAAAACCAAGTTCACGTGCGTGGACGGCCCCGAATTCGACGCCTTCCAGGTGGATTTCGACGAGGCGATGCGCCGTCAGGGCATGTACCGCCAATACGAAATCGCCAAGAATACCGACGAGCACCGTTGCAACCTGGCGGCGGCCGTGGAAGGTTCTTTGGCCGAACGCGCCAAGGCCACGGCGGGCCCCGACGCCATCCGTCCGGTGGTGGAGAAACCCAAGACGCGCGTACCGGTGCGCGAACAGGACCCGGAAGTGCGCAGCCGCAATTTCGAGGAAGTCTGCCTCGGCTATACCGTGGAGGAAGCCATGGCCGAAGCCTCGCGCTGTCTGCAATGCAAGAAGCCGGGCTGCGTGACGCAGTGCCCCGTGTCGATTCATATCCCCGAATTTATCCATCAGGTGGCTTTGGGCGATTTTGCGGCGGCGGCCAAGGTCATCGCGCGCGACTCCGCTCTGCCCGCCGTCTGCGGCCGTGTGTGCCCGCAGGAAACCCAGTGCGAGGGCAAGTGCGTGCTGGGCGCCAAGGGGCAACCCATCGCCATCGGCAAGCTCGAACGTTTCGTGGCCGACTACACGCGCGAACACGGGCTTGACACGCCGGAACAGCCGGCCGAGAAGAAAAAACAGAAGGTGGCCGTTATCGGTTCCGGCCCCGCGGGCTTGACCTGCGCCGGCGACTTGGCCAAGATGGGCTATGCCGTCAGCGTGTTCGAAGCCCTGCACAAGTCGGGCGGCGTATTGGTTTACGGTATTCCCGAATTCCGTCTGCCGAAAGCCATCGTGGCGCACGAAATCGAGAACCTGAAGAAACTCGGCGTCGTCTTCGAAAACGACGTCATCATCGGCAAGACGGTCGATATCGACCACCTGATGAAAATGGAGGGCTTCGACGCCGTGTTTATCGGCTCCGGCGCGGGTCTGCCCAAGTTCATGCACATTCCGGGCGAGAACCTGAACGGCGTGGTGTCGGCCAACGAATTGCTCACGCGTTCCAACCTCATGAAAGCCTACCGCGACGACCACGATACGCCGGTGTTCATCGGCAAGAAGGTGGCCATTGTGGGTGGCGGCAACGTGGCGATGGATGCCGCGCGCACGTCCAAACGGCTCGGCTCGGATGTATATATCGTTTACCGGCGCAGCGAGGCCGAGATGCCGGCGCGTAAGGAAGAAGTACACCACGCGCACGAAGAGGGCATCCATTTCCTCGAACTGACGAACCCCGTCGAAATCATCGGCAACGAACAGGGCTGGGTAACGGGCATGAAGTGCATCAAGATGGAACTGGGCGAACCGGACGCTTCCGGCCGCCGCAGCCCCGTTGAGGTGCCGGGTTCCGAATACGTCCTTGACGTGGATGAGGTCGTGATGTCGTTGGGCACGTCGCCCAACCCGTTGATTTCGTCCAATACGCCCGGCTTGGATACCGACAAGCGCGGTTGCCTCGTGGCCGACGAACAGGGCACGACCACGCGCGAAGGCGTGTTTGCGGGCGGCGACGCCGTTTCCGGCGCCGCGACGGTGATTTTGGCCATGGGGGCTGCCCGCAAGGCGGCCAAGGCCATTGACGAATATCTGCGCAGCAAGTAATTGCTGTAGCCTGTTGTGCGAGCGGGTGGCCGAAGGGTCGCCCGCTCGTTTGTTTGACGAAGCCATGAAGACGGAAACTACCCCATATCTGAACCGCGAAATCGCCTGGTTGGCGTTCAACGAGCGCGTGTTGCGCGAGGCGGCCGACCCCACGAATCCGATTGTGGAGCGCATGATTTTTCTCGGCATCTTCTCCAACAACAACGACGAGTTCTACCGCGTGCGCGTGGCTTCGCTCAAACGGTTGCTGCATAAGAAAAAGCACCGTATCGAATATCAGGCCGACCCGGCGCAGCTGTTGCGGCGCATCCGGGCCGTGGTCAACGACCAGCTGAGCCGTTTCGAGGAGATTTTCGAAGCCAACGTCAAGGAACTGCGGCGGCAGAACGTCTATCTGGTGGATGAGGCGCATATCGCCGCGTGGCAGGCGCGTTACATCAAGGATTATTTCCATCAGCACGTGCGCCGTCACCTCTATCCCGTCTTCATGGATAAACTCAAGGACGACCGCGGCTTCAACGACAAGTCCAATTTCATGGCCGTGCAGATGTGGAAGTCCGACCGTCCGTCCGAGAAGCAGGACATGATTATCGAAATCCCCGTGGCGCGGCTCACGCGCTTTCTTCGCTTGCCCGACCACCGCGGCCATCACTACATCATCCTGCTGGACGACGTGATTCGCTACTGTCTGTCCGACATCCTCGCACCCTTGGACTACGACCGTTACAGCGCCTATACGTTCAAGTTCGTGCGCGATGCCGAGTTGGACATCGATTTCGACCGCCACGCCGAGGTGGAGCACGACTTTTTGGCCTTTCTCTCGTTGCAACTCCAGCAGCGCAACAAGTCGAACACCGTGCGGCTCGTGCACGACGCCGGGATGCCCAAGCCGCTCATCAAACGCCTGCAAAAGATTTTCGCGGCCGACGACGACACCACGTTCAACAGCCGGGGCCGCTACCAAAACAAGAAGGACTTTACGGGCTTCCCCAAGGATTTCGGCGAGCCCAACCTCGTTTATCCGCCGTTCTTGCCGCAGGACGTCAAGGCCTTCCCCGTCAGCGGCAGTAAGTTCGAACTCTTGCGGCGGCGCGACTTCATGCTGCATTACCCGTACCAGTCGTTCCAGCATCTGATAGACCTGGTGCGCGAGGCCTCCATCGACCCGGCCGTGCGTTCGATACAGATGGCCATCTACCGTGTGGCGCCGCACTCCTCCATTATGAACGCCTTGGTCAACGCCGCCCGCAACGGCAAGAAAGTGGGCGTGTTCATGGAACTCATGGCGCGCTTCGACGAGGAGAACAACATCAACTGGGTCAAGCGGCTGGAAGCCGAACACGTGGAGGTTTACCGCATTATTCCGGGCATGAAGGTGCACGCCAAGATTTTGCTCATAGAACGCAAGGAAAGCCACGGCAAGCGGCTCTACGCCTGCGTGGGGACGGGCAACCCGAACGAGGCCACGGCCAAGCAGTATTGCGATATGCAGTTGCTGACGGCCAACCCCGCCATCACCGAGGAGGTGGCCAAGGTGTTCGCCACCATCGGGCGGCACGACTGGCGGCCTTTTACCGACTACCGGGCGCTGTTCGTTTCGCCCTTCAACCTGCGGTCGGGCTTCACGGCCCTGATTGACGCCGAAATCGCCAACGCCAAGGCCGGGGGCGAGGCCTGGATGAAAATCTGCCTGAACAACCTGGCCGATACGGCGATTATAGACAAGCTCTACGAGGCCTCGCGCGCGGGCGTGCGCATCGACATGGTGGTGCGCGGCATCTGTATGCTCAAGCCGCGTGTGGCGGGGTTGAGCGACAACATCAACGTGGTCAGCATCGTGGACCGCTTTTTGGAACACACGCGCGTGTTCATCTTCGCCAACGGCGGCTCGCCGCGCTACTACATCGGTTCGGCCGACTGGATGACGCGCAATTTAGACCACCGCATCGAGGTGGCCTGTCCGATTTACGACCCGGCCATCCAGCAAGACCTGTCGCATATCCTCGACCTGCAACTGTCCGACAACACGCACGCGCGGCTCGTCAGCCCCAAGGGCGAGCACGTCTATAAGCGGCCGGCGCCGGGCGAAAAGCCGTTGCGCTCGCAGGAGGCCATCTTTACGTATCTGAAACGGAAATACAGTTAGGCGCATGGAAATCACGTTCCTGCTCAACGGCAAGACCACCGACGCCTACCTGAAGGAAGGCATCGCGCTTTACGAAAAGCGGCTGGCGCACTATGTCCGCTATCGTACCGAGGTGCTGCCCGAATTGAAAAACACCAAGGCCCTGACGCCCGACCAGCAGAAGCAGGCCGAGGGCGCGCGCATCCTCGCCGCCATGGCCAAGGCCGACTATACGGTGCTGTTGGACGAGCGCGGCGAAAGGCGCACGTCGGTACAGTTCGCCGAATTCCTGCAACGGCAGATGAACCGCGGCCTGCGCAGCCTGTTGTTCGTGGTGGGCGGCCCCTACGGCTTTTCAGCCGACGTCTATCAGCGGGCCCACGCGCGGCTGTCGCTCTCCGACATGACGTTTTCGCATCAGATGATCCGCCTGTTCTTTACCGAGCAACTCTACCGCGCGTTCACGATTCTCAAGGGCGAGCCGTATCATAACGAATAGTCTATTTCTTATTGCGGTTGAAATAGAACGTCAGGTTGAAGTTGGCGCCGAAGTTGCCGGTGCCGAACGTAAAGCCGCGCGAGCCAGGTTCGATTTCCTCGCGCCAGGTTTCCCGCTGTTTGGTCTTATTATTGAACCCTTCGGCCTCATAGTACAAGTTCTGCGTCCAATTATAGACGGCGGCCACATTGACTTCCGCGCCCAACGAGAACCACGGACTGATAAACCATTCCACGCCTACAAAGCCCATCAGGCCGAGATAGTGCGTCGGGGGACTATAGAAATAACGGAGGAAACGGGCAGAACTGAAACCGTCGCGAGCGGGATCCGCTCCATAATATAAATGATGGAAAGAAGGCGACGGATTTTCAGGCGTAATGGCATTACCATAGGAATAAGTGATGCTGGAGTAGGTAAAAGCGTACAGGAGTCCACCTCCGACAACGCCCTGCACCCGGCGTTTCCCGATGCGGTATTCCGCCGCTACGTTGAAACTCGCGCCGGCGTTATGAAAGTTTGCGCGGTCCACGACTTTATCGATGGATTGCTTGTCGGCCATATAGGCTATGTCATCGCGGGTGTATACGCCTTCGCTTTTTAAATTATAAAGCCAACCTACGTTGAGTCGAACCCCTAAATTATCCGTAACCATGTATTTGCCGGCAACGGAGAGCACGGGCGACAGATAGGCGGAACCGCCGACACCGCCTCCGGCGTCATAATCACCGAAGATGTAGCCTGGATTGAGGAAGGGATTGGCGTTGATGGACAAAGCCCAGCTTCCGGCTTTGGGCAAGAAATCTTCCGGTTTCCAATTGGCGCGTTGGGCGCGTCGCATATCCTTTTTGGTCATTTGGTCGCCGGGTTGTTCCGTTGAATTAGCTTGTGTCGCGGCGTCATTCTGCGCCGACAGCGGTAAACCGCAGAGCAGGCTTGATATTAACAAG
>CAMXAS010000074.1 GCA_947179195.1 uncultured Bacteroidales bacterium | reverse complement strand
GGGGGATGTCGCCAACCTGGCGGATGAGCCGGCCCGTTCGCGGTCGGCGCGGCGGAACGCGCGCCGACTGGTGCGCCAGTGGGAGATGGAACGCGCGGCGGCTGTGGCCGCTGAGCCTGCTGTGTCCGCGCCCGCCGAACCCGAGGCGGAAGAAGACCCCGCCGTATTTCAGACGATTTCCATGCAGTGGGCCGCGGAGCCCAAACCCGCGCCCGCGCCGAAGCCCAAGCCGGCGGCCACACCCGCGCCGAAGCCCGAACCGGCCCGCCGCCGCCCTGAGGTGTTCAACCCTTGGGCCGAGGTGTTCACCGCCAAGCATACGATTTCCGATTTATTGCAGGCCGAGGCGGAAGCACCCGCTTCGACGTCATCCGAACCGGCGGCGACGGCGGACACGGTCAGCCCCCGTCGGGTCACGCCGAAAACGGCCAAATCAGGAAAAACCGCCGCCAAGTCCAAGACTACGGCCAAGACCAAGACGGCTTCCAAAGCCGCCCCGTCCGGCTATATTGACCCCAACGAACTCATCGACCGCTTCCTGCGTCAGAACGACGACCATATCCTGATACAGGTGGACGAAACGCGCGACTACAGCACGTTCGACCCCGACCACAGCAGCCTGCGCGAAGACTGGAGCATGGGCAGCGAGACGTTGGCGCAACTGTATCTCAAACAGGGCGCGCCCGACAAGGCGATTGAGATTTATCGCTACCTGAGTTTGAAATTTCCCGAAAAAAATCGTTACTTTGCAAGTTTGATACGCGCGGCGGAATCCGCCAAACGCGCTCAATAACGGAAAAAGCGAAATAGATTACTACATAACCCTAAAAAGAAGAGAACCATGGGATTTTACATTTTCATCTCGGTACTGATTTTGATTGTATGCGTGCTTTTGGGCTTGATCGTGCTGATTCAGAATCCGAAAGGCGGCGGTCTGTCCGCTACGTTCGGCGGTCAGGGCAACCAGCTGATGGGTGTCCGTAAAACGGCGGACTTCCTCGAAAAAGGCACTTGGATTTTGGCCAGCGCGTTGCTGTTCCTGAGCCTGATTTCGGCCTATATCATTCCGCGTAACACGACCAACGCCGGCGGTCCTACGACCGAACTGACCGTGGACGGCTCGCAGATGGCCCTGCCGACGCAGTTGCCGGCGGCCGAGCCCGCTCCGGTGGAAGCCATGCCTGCTGAATAATCGGCTCGTCCAAAGTAAAAAAAGCCGGCTTTCTTCGGAATGTCGGCTTTTTTTCGTGGAAAAAAAACCTTAACTTTGTTATCAACATAAAAACTAAAGCAATATGTCCGTACTTTCCAACCGCGTGCTGACGATGGCCGCTTCGGCTACGTTGGCTATGAGCAAAAGAAGTCAAGAGATGCAGGCTCAGGGCATCGACGTTATCAATCTGAGCATCGGCGAACCCGATTTCAATACGCCGGAAGTTATCAAAGACGCCGGTATCGAGGCGATTAAGAACAATTTTACGCACTATCCGCCCGTGCCGGGCTATATGGATTTGCGCCAGGCCATTTGTCAGAAACTCAAACGCGACAACGGCGTGGATTTCGAACCGAGCCAGATTATCGTTTCCAACGGCGGCAAGCACGCGCTCATCAACGTGCTGTTGGCCATGATTAACCCCGGCGACGAGGTCATCATCCCCGCGCCCTACTGGGTATCGTACCCCGAAATGGTCAAGTTTGTGGAAGGCAAGCCGGTGGAGGTACGCGCCACGATTGAGTCCGACTTCAAGATTACGCCGGCCCAGTTGGAAGCGGCCATCACGCCCAAAACGAAACTGTTGATTTTCAACAGCCCGAGCAACCCGACGGGTATGGTATATACCAAGGCCGAACTGCAAGCCTTGGCCGACGTGCTGAAGAAACATCCGAATGTATATATCCTTGCGGACGAAATCTACGAACTCATCACGTTCGACTGCACGTTTGAAAGCTTCGCCCAGTTCTCGGAACTCAAAGACCGCATGATTATCATGAACGGTATGTCGAAGGGCTTTGCGATGACGGGCTGGCGTATGGGTTACATCGCGGCGCCGGCCGAAATCGCGGCGGCCTGCAACAAGGTACAGGGTCAGATGACGTCGGCGGCCTCCTGCATCGCGCAGAAAGCGTCGGTGGCGGCCATGCAGCAAGACCCCAAGCAGTCGGTTGACCTCAAGAACATGGTGGCGAGCTTCAAGAAGCGCCGCGACCTCGTGCGCGAAGGCCTGCAGACCGTGCCGGGCTTCAAGGTGAACCTGCCTACGGGCGCGTTCTACATCTTCCCCGACGTGTCGGGCCTGTTCGGCAAGAAATACGGCAAATATACCATCAACAGCGGCGACGACCTCGCGGAATTCCTGTTGGATGAAGCGCACGTGGCTTTGGTGGGCGGCAACTCGTTCGGCGATTCGAACAGCATCCGCATCTCCTACGCCACCTCCGAAGAGAAACTCAAGGAGAGCATCCGCCGTATCAAGGAAGCCGTCGCCAAATTGGCTTAACGGCAAGCGGCCCTAAACGGAAATTTAAAAAACAGAGATATGCAAAAACTGCTTTTGTTGGGCGATGAGGCCATCGCGCAGGGCGCATTGGACGCGGGCTTGTCCGGCGTCTATGCTTACCCGGGCACGCCCTCGACCGAAATCACGGAGTACATCCAAAACAACAAGGACGCGCGCGAAAGAGGCGTTCACTGCACGTGGAGCGTCAACGAAAAAACCGCTATGGAAACGGCGGTGGGCGTTTCGTATGCCGGTAAACGCGCCCTCGTGTGCATGAAACACGTCGGTCTGAATGTGGCGGCCGACCCGTTCACGAACTCGGCCATCACGGGCGCCAACGGCGGTTTGGTGTATCTGATTGCGGACGACCCGTCCATGCACTCGTCGCAAGACGAGCAGGACTCCCGCTTCTACGCCCGGTTCGCGCAGATTCCCTGCCTCGAACCGTCTTCCCAGCAGGAAGCCTACGACATGATTCGCTATGCGTTCGACCTGTCGGAGAGTATGCGCACGCCCGTCCTGTTCCGCGTCACCACGCGTATGGCCCACTCCCGCAGCGGCGTGGAACGTCGTGAGCCGCGCAAGGCCAACGACCTCAAGCTGTGCGACAACCCGAAGCAGTTTATCCTTTTGCCGGCCAACGCCCGCAAGCAGTACCGCGAACTGTTGGCCAAGCAGGATGCGTTTGAACAGCACGCGCAGAAAGACGGCTTCAACCGCTACGAAGACGGCGCCGACAAGAAGTTGGGCATCATCGCCTGCGGCATCGCCTACAACTACCTGCTGGAGAACTACGACAACCTGAAGTGCCCGCATCCGGTGCTCAAAATCAGCCAGTACCCGATTCCGCGCGCCGACGTGCAGCGCATGATGGACGAATGCGAGAAAATCCTCGTGCTCGAAGAAGGCTACCCGATTTACGAGGAACTGTTGCGGGGCTACATGAACAACGGCGGCCGTATCCTCGGCCGTATGGACGGCACGTTGCCGCGCGACGGCGAGCTCAACCCCAACATCGTGGCCAAGGCCTTGGGGATGCCGGCCACGAAGGGCGCTCCGGTGCCCGAACTCGTGGTGGCGCGTCCGCCCGCGCTCTGTGTCGGCTGTCCGCACGTGGATTCCTACTTGGCGTTGAACGAAGCGATGAAAGACCACGGCAAAGGCAAGGTGTTCGCCGATATCGGCTGCTACACCTTAGGCGCGATGCCGCCTTACAACGCCATCTGCTCGACGCTCGACATGGGCGCCTCCATCACGATGGCCAAGGGGGCTGCCGACTCCGGCCTGAGTCCCGTGGTGGCCGTCATCGGCGACTCCACGTTCACGCACTCCGGCATGACGGGCCTGTTGGAAGCCGTCAACGACAAGGCTTCCATCACGGTCATGATTATGGACAACTCCACCACCGGCATGACCGGCGGTCAGGACTCCCACGCCTTCGGCAAAATCGAACAGATTTGCCTCGGTCTGGGCGTTGAAAAGGAACACATCCGCCTGATGAAGCCGTTGAAGGCCAACCACGAGGAGAACGTTCAAATCATCAAGGAAGAATTGGCTTACAAAGGGGTTTCGGTCATCGTGCCGCGTCGCGAATGCATCCAGACGCTCAACCGTAGAATGAAACAGCAAGCCGCCAAGAAATAACCTGAAAATATAAGTATATCATGAAGAAAGACATTATATTAGCCGGTGTTGGCGGACAGGGTATCCTTTCGATAGCCACGGTCATAGGCCGTGCCGCCGTAGAGAACAATATGTTTCTGAAACAGGCCGAGGTGCACGGGATGAGCCAGCGCGGCGGCGACGTGCAGTCGCACCTGCGTATTTCCACCGACCCGATTGCCTCCGATTTGATTCCGGAGGGCAAGGCCGACCTGATTATCTCCGTAGAGCCGATGGAGGCCCTGCGCTATCTGCCGATGTTGCACGCCGACGGCTGGATTGTGACGAACACCGAGCCGTTCAAGAACGTGCCGAACTATCCGGACGACCAAGTCGTTTTCGACGCGCTGAAAAAACAGCCGCACGTCACGGCTTTCAACGCCGACCAGGTGGCCAAGGATTTGGGCTCCGCCCGTTCCGCCAACATGGTCATCCTCGGCGCGGCCGCCCGCCATTTGGGCCTGCCGTTCGAGGAGTTTGAAAAGGCCATCCGCGCCATCTTCGGCGCCAAGGGCGATGCCGTGGTGGAAAGCAACCTCACGGCCCTGCGCAAAGGTGCGGAACTGGGCAAGTAAGCCTTTCCGCTCTCCCGCAAAAAGAAAAAGCGTGTTCCGCAAGGAGCACGCTTTTTCTTTAGTCAAATAGTGCAGTTTATGCTCTTAAAAAATGTCAAATAGTGCAGTTTTCCATATGAAAAAATGCCAAATAGTGCAGTTTGTATTCGTTTTTTTTGTATCTTTGCAATATATTTTACATTGAATATGAAAGATTTGAGGATTATAGAGGAGGTTCTAAGTGACCATAAGAGCGAACTGCAACGGAAAATCAAAAAAAACTGGTCTCCCCGCAGGGAAGAATCGCTGGTGGATATCGAAAGTCCCCTTGCCCAGGTGGTAATAGGGGTAAGGCGGAGCGGAAAGAGCACCATGTGTTATAATGTGATTCGGAAATCCGAAAAAGCATTCGCCTATGTCAATTTCGACGATGACCGGATGATGGATTGCGAGGCGGCCGATCTTAACAACATTTACAAGGTTCTACTTAAACTTTATGGAAAGGTTGAATACCTGTTTTTGGACGAAATTCAGAATGTGGAAGGTTGGCATCTTTTCGTAAACCGGCTTTTGCGGGAAGAGGTTCACATATTGCTCACGGGAAGCAACGCCCGTTTGTTGAGCGGGGAGTTGGCCACCCACCTTACAGGCCGGCACACCACCATCGAATTGTATCCCTTTTCCTTTTCGGCTTTTTGTCATTGGAAAGAGATAGATACGACATCGAAGACCACGGTGGCGGAAGCCGTCATCCGCAGGGCTTTCGACGAATACCTGGCACAAGGCGGTTTTCCGGAACTCCTCCACTTGAAGAATGCCCGTACCTATATCGATGAATTGGTCAAGAATATCCTGACGCGTGATATAGAGCAACGCTATAAGATACGATACGCCGCGACTTTTGAACGATTGGCGCATCATCTTCTCAATTTATCGCCGGTAAAGATAGTACGGAAAGAATTGCAGGAAATTTTTAAATTCCGTTCTGCACATACAATCGAAAACTATATAGCCTATCTCAGCAATGCGTATGTGCTGCGTTTGCTACCTAAATACGCCTCCAAGAGCCGACTCAGGCAGAGAGATGAAAAAGCCTACGCCATAGATGTGGCCTTTATGAATAGCAGGGAAAATGCGTTTGGTGGCGAGAATTTGGGATGGCGATTGGAATCAATTGTATATATTGAACTCTTGCGGCGCTACCGTCCTCAAGGCTGTGACCTCTATTATTATAGCGATAAAAATTCCGAAATCGATTTTGTCGTCTGTAAGGGCAATCAAGTACAACTTCTTGTACAAGTGAGCTATGATATCAGAGCCCCTAAGACGCGCAAACGGGAATTATCGGGTTTTGTCAACGGGGTAAAACGGACGGGGTGCCGAAACTGTCTGTTGATAACCGACCACGAATACGGCACGGAAAC